>CAYTRI010000007.1:0-35426 GCA_964440105.1 uncultured Flavobacteriaceae bacterium | reverse complement strand
TCTGGAGCTATATTAAAAAAGAAGAATAGTTTAAATATCCGTGGACATGCATGGGCTGGTGAACTTGAAGTTAAAAAAGTAGAATATTCCATAGATTTTGGAAGTACATGGAAAACATGCTCACTCGAAAAACCAATAAATAGAATGGCTTGGCAACATTTTAGTGCTACAATAACATTCCCAAAAAAAGGATATTATGAGGTTTGGGCAAGAGCAACCGATAGCGATAACATAAAACAACCTATGCTATTGCCAGGTTGGAATCCTAAGGGCTATTTAAATAACGCCTGTCACAGAATTGCGGTAAAAGTAAGTTAATGGAAGACAATGAGAAGTTAAAAAATAGTTTTAAGCAAATTCGGCATCTGACTATTTTAATAGTAGTTTTTTTCATGGTTATGGCGACTATTCTAGCTTATCTATTAGTTGACCCCAACTTATCCACATTCACGTTTAGTTCGGAGAAAGATGTTATCAATGAATATTCCATTATTTCAGATGTAGATGATGCTGATTTTGATAAAATTGAAAATGGTATTCATCTTCGTACTGGTTTTGTAGAAGACGCTGGACTTATGCTAGTTGTAAATAATTGCACCAATTGCCATTCAGCAAAATTGGTAATACAGAATAGAATGTCTAAAGAACGGTGGTTAGCAACAATTAGATGGATGCAAGAAACTCAAAATCTATGGGATTTGGGAGATAATGAAACAGCTATCGTTAACTATTTAGCTACTAACTATGCCCCTTCTAAAAAAGGAAGACGACAAAATTTAACTAATATTGAGTGGTATGAACTTGAGATTCCATAAGTTATTCACAATACCTTAATTTTACTTAATAATGGAAAAATACTTTAACGCATTTGTTAATGCATTTAATGGTACAGTGAGCTGGACTTGGAAATCCATCCTATTTGAAGTTCCATGGTATACCAATTATTTTTGGGGGTTAATTATTATCTCATTATTTGTTTGGATTCTAGAAATCATCTTCCCATGGCGAAAAGAACAATCCATATTTAGAAAAGATTTTTGGCTCGATGGGTTTTATATGTTTTTCAACTTCTTCTTATTTGCAATAGCAATTAGTGGTATTTATAAAATCTTAGGCGTGCTTTTTAATGATTTAGGGATAACAACCAAAAGTTTAGCTCTAGTTGACCCAACCGAATGGCCTATGTGGGTTCAGCTCTTAGTATTTTTTATAGTTCTTGACTTTGTGCAATGGTTTACCCATATATTATTACATAAATTTCCATTTTTATGGCAATTTCATAAGGTGCACCACAGTGTAAAGGAGATGGGTTTTGCTGCCCATTTACGTTACCATTGGATGGAAAATATTTTATATAAGCCATTAAAAACTTTTGGAGTAATGCTTCTTGGTGGCTTTGAGCCAGAACAGGCCTATATAGTCCACTTTATTGCTATTACTATTGGTCATTTTAACCATTCCAATATTAAGATTACATGGGGGCCATTAAAGTATGTCGTAAATAACCCAGTAATGCATTTGTATCATCATTCTTATAAATTACCTGAAGGAAAGTATGGCGTAAATTTTGGTATTAGCCTTAGCCTTTGGGATTACCTATTTAAAACCAACTACATCCCAGAAGATAGTGGAAACTTAAAGTTAGGTTTTAAAGGTGATGAAGAACTTCCAAAAAGCTTTATTGGGCAGTTGCTACATGGTTTTAAAAAGGTTTAAAACTAATTCTTACTGTCTAATTATCTTAGAATATTCATTAAAATGTAAAGCTACAAAGTGTCATACAAAATAATTAAAAACAACTATTTTACAGAAGTTTTAGAAAACTAAGTAATTCTATATAAGGTAAGCTTAGAATATTATATTTCTTTAATATTCAAAATATAAACTATCAAATTTTAGTACTGTTTCCAGTAATGTTTAATTCTTTAGTAATTACAGAAGCTTTTTTTCTTCTAATTTCTGATGGTTGTGAACCACCAATAGAAATGTTATACTTTCCAGGGCTTATTACTTTTTGTCCTTTGTCATTTACAGCACTCAGTTGTTCTTTACTCACTTTTAGTGTTATTGTTTTCTTTTCACCTGGAGCAAATAAAACTCTTTCAAAAGCCGCCAAGGTTTTGTGTGGATTAAGTTCATCCGCATTAGGGTTTTGAATATATAATTGAATAACTTCTTCGCCTTTTAACACTCCCGTATTTTCAACATCTACTTTTAGTGTGAAGTCTTCACCTGTATTAATATTTCCAGGTAATTGAAAGTTGCTATACTTAAATGTTGTATAACTAAGTCCATATCCAAATTCATATAAAGGTTCACCTTTAAAATAACGGTAGGTTTTGCCCTTCATTTTATAATCACTAAAAGGTGGTATATCATTAATATCTTTATAAAAAGTTACAGGTAATCTACCAGAAGGATTGTAATCCCCAAAAATAACATCGGCAATTGCGGTACCACCAGCTTGGCCTGGATACCAAGCTTCTATGATAGCTGGAATATTGTCATTTTCCCAGTTTATGGAAAGTGCGCTACCATTTAACAAGACTAGAATTGTTGGTTTCCCTAGAGCTTTTATTTTTTTAATTAGCTCCGATTGTGTTTTAGGTAATTTTGTATGCACACGGTCGCCACCAGAAAAGCCATCTACCTTTACTTTCATTTCTTCTCCTTCTAGTAATGGGCTTATTCCCATACAAAGAATAACAGCATCTGCGTCTTTAGCAATGGCAATGGCTTCGCTTTCAAGATTTGCATTTGGTGCTTCCCATAGTAATCTCATGATAGAATGGTCTGTCTTGTTCTGTACGCACTCAAAACGAATCTTATATTTTTTACCCGCTTGTAATTTTACATATTCGTATATTTTTTTAGGATGGTGTACATCGTTTCTTTCTAATAATAATTTGTCATCTACAAACAATTTCATAGAAGAGAAAGCTTCACCACCGAGTGCGTAGTTCCCTGTTTTCTCCACAGAAAGGATACCAGACCAACGCACAGAGTAGGTGTCAGGATTCATATCTTTAAACGGCGGTGTTGTCCTCCAAGTGAAATCTACCGTTTTATCTGTGCGGGTATGTGCGGGAGTACCTTCAAAAGAAATATTTGGATAGTACTCTCCTTTTAATCCGTTATTCTTTAAGGTATTATCTGTAAATAAGACAGATTTTGGCATGGCTTCAAAAACGGGTAATCCTTCGGCTAACTTACACCCGACCGCATAAGAAACTTCCGCATTAGGTAATTTCTGTTTAATGCCTTCCAAAGGTGTAACTGGATTGGATGGATATCCGTTATAGTTACCCAGTAATACTTCTAAATCATCGGCATTAGACCCGATTACCGCAATCTTTTTAATGCTGTTCTTATCTAAAGGAAGAAGGTTTTCTTCGTTCTTTAACAATACCATTGATTTACGTGCAGTTTCTAAAGCGGAATTTTGGTGTTCCTCAGAATCTACTACTTTATAAGGAATATCAGCGTATTTTACGGCGCCTTCTGGTGCTAATAAACCTAGTTTTAAACGGGCTACCATTAATCGCTCTAAAGAAATATCTAATTCTGCCTCACTTATTAAGCCTTCTTCTACAGCTTTCACCAGTGCAGGATAAGAACTACCGCAATTTAAGTCTGTCCCAGCTTTTACAGCTATGGCTGAGGCTTCTTTGGCATCTGCGCTAATATCGTGCGCATCGTCGTCATAAAAATCTCTAATTGCCCAGCAATCGGATACAATATAACCGTCAAATCCCCAATCGTTGCGTAATAAACTACTCAATTCTTGATTACCACAACAAGGCTTTCCGTTATAACTGTTATACGCACACATAATAGAGTAAACGCCTGCCTCTTTTACTACTTTTTCAAAATGTGGACTATAAGTGTTTAAAAAGTCTTGTGGGCTCGGTACCGCGTTAAATCTGTGCCTGTCTACTTCGGGTCCGCTATGTACAGCAAAATGTTTAGCAGTAGCAACAAGTTTTAAGTAATTAGGGTCGTCTCCTTGCAAACCTTTAATGAATTTTACCGCCATTTCTCCGGCTAAATAAGGGTCTTCTCCATAAGTTTCCATACCACGCCCCCATCTAGGATCACGAAAAATATTGATATTTGGGGTCCAATAGGTAAGTCCTTGGTAAATACCTCTTTTTCCACGTGATGCAAAATCATGATGTTTGGCTCTTGCCTCATCGGAGATAATAGTAGAAATTTTAGACATATTATCCTTGTCAAAGGTTGCTGCCAAGCCAATAGCTTGCGGATATACGGTTGCTTTTCCAGCTCGGCCTACACCATGCAAACATTCGTTCCACCAGTTATATTCAGGAATATTTAAACGTTCAATAGCAGGCGACTCATAATGCATTTGAGAAACCTTTTCTTCCAAAGTCATTTGGGCTACAAGTTTTTTAGCTTGTTCCTCAAAATTTGGTGTTTCCACAGCAGATTCTGATGCTGTCTTTATTTCTGAACAACTAGAAAGAAGTAGTACGGCGGCGAGTATTTGTGCTATATGTTTTAAACTGCTCATTTGTATAAAAAGTTTGATTAAAATGGTTAGAAATATATTTTTATAATTTAATTTTTTCTGTTTTGTAAGGCTTGTAAAAAAGCGGAATATGCATTCTTTTTAGCAAAGGTATCATCAAATAATAAGGGCCAATCTGGAAAACCATACCTTGGTGTAATCCATGAATCATTATCTTTTAAACCCCAAACTGTAAGGGCATATTTAAGTTCTTTTGGAACGGAATTATACACAGTTACTACCTCGTATACTTTTTGAGCTTGTGCAAGGTTTCTTTCTGTGGTAAAGCTGCTTACATCTCCTTTTGGATTGGTCTTAACATCTAGCTCTGAGAAATGAACCAAAAGTCCACGGTCTACAATGAGGTTCGTAGCGTCTTGTAACATTTTTTTATTAGGAAAATTATAATCAATATGCATTTGATAACCTACACCATCTATTAATTTTTTGGCCAATAAGTCGTCAATTAAGTCAAAAGCTCCTTTTTGTTTTTTGGTGTCAAAAACTAGGTTGTAGTCGTTGTAAAACAACTTTACTTCTTGGTCTGCATTTCTTGCAAATTGAAATGATTTTTTCACATAATCTGACCCCATACGTTCTAAGAGTACAGATGTTCTATAATCGGAAGTATTATCTTCAATAGCTTCATTCACAACATCCCAAGAATCAACTTTACCTCTGTATCTAGTTACAACAGCGGTGATATATTGTTCTATGATTGCTTCAAATTCTGCGTTACTTCCTTCAAAAGTGTTTAGAAAATCAGGAATGCTCTCGTGCCATATAAGTGTGTGCCCATGAATATTCATGTTATTTTGTTCTGCAAAATCTACGATAAGGTCTGCTTGTGACCAATCTAATATTAGATTTCCTTCTTCATCTATTCCTTTAAGGATGCTCTTCATCTTCATAGCATTTTCAGCAGTAATACTATTAAATTCCTTATTGTATAACGCATTATAATTGACACTCTGAACTCTTGAAGGATTTACTGCAACACCAATTAAATAATCTTTTGAGGCGTCTTTAAGCGAAGAATTTTCTGGGATAGCGGCATCTGCTACAAAATCGGTAGTTTCTATTTTGTCTTTGACTACCAATGCTACATTGTCAAACTGAACAGTTTGTCTTGCTGGACCAGAGGCAATATCAACCCCAATTTTAACCCTTCCTACTTTGTTAATATCGATGCTTTTTTCATGATTATTGGGATCGTATGCATAACCAAATTCAGCTAAATTAATTTCTATGGTTTCCCATTCGCAGGTGTTTTTAACCATGGAATATTGCCAATTTACATCGTCTCTACAGCAATCATTAGCTCCATCTACCAATACAATATTTATTTTGGTACCCAGAGCGACCCCACAATTAATATCCATTCTAAGAAAGACATTAGCTATGGTTTTTTCTTTTAATTTCTTTTTTGGTATTATTCTAAATGTAATATCAGACTGGCTAACAATGTATCCTTTCTCTTTTTGCCCATTCCATACCTGTTCATAAAATTTTCCGTCACTATCGGGTTTAGCGCTAATAACACCATGCGGGCCTAAATCTCCATAAGATTGCCACTCGTTGGGTAATATGCCACCACCATCAAAATCCGTTATTAAATAGGTTGTTTCTTCTTGGGCAAGGGTTAGCTGGGCAAATAGGAGCGCTATTGCGGTAAAACCTATGGTTATTTTTTTAAAACTAGTCATTTGTTTTCTTAAGATGTAATGGTGCCGTATTAAGGTATTTTAAATACATGTAGCTATATGAATTAAAAATCTTTTTTAATCCTTGTAAATTAAAGGGCGAGCAAAATCAATCTTTGCTCACCCTTTATGTATTGTTTTATGTTTTTAAATTATTCTGGGCAAGAACCAATGTTATCTAAGTAGAATGTTCCAGAAACATCTTCTCCTGGAGCTATAAAGAAGGTAGGCTGGTTGTATTGACCTGTCGGTGCAAAGGCTGCGCCTGTGGCAATTCCTAGTGCTTCTCCTTCAGCAACAAAACCTGCAGTAGCATTAGCAAAATCAAAACGCAATTCTTCCCATCCTGTTCCTGCATGTTCAACAGCAACTTCTACCTCACGCTCAGTTTCATTATTAGTTGGATTTTGTTGCATGTTTAGTCTAAAAGTTGTCGCTACGGAAGACCACGCCAAAACACGTACCACTTTATCTTCGCCACTAAAATCAACTGGATTCGCTAACACGGTGCCAAATCCGTCAAAATTACCACCACCATCTTGTACGATCTCTAATACATTGGTAGCGTTAGCATTTGCACCAGATTCATCTGGGTTCGCAACAATCTGTACAGTTACCCCATTGAATCCAAAGAATTCTTCACCATTTTCAAAGGTTAATGCGTCTGAAAAAATAGCAGTACATGGGTCAGTTTCTTCTTCTCCACCAGATGAACTAGTGTCATCACCAGGACATGCGCCAAGGTTGTCTAAGTAGAATGTTCCAGAAACATCTTCTCCTGGAGCTATAAAGAAGGTAGGCTGATTGTACTGACCTGTTGGCACAAAAGCTGCACCAGTGGCTATACCAAGGGCTTCGCCTTCAGCAACAAAACCTGCTGTTGCATTCGCAAAATCAAAAAGAAGTTCTTCCCATCCTGTCCCGCCATGTGCTGCGGCGACTTCAACTTCACGTTCAGTTTCGTTATTTGTTGGGTTTTGTTGCATATTTAATCTAACGGTTGTAGCAACAGTAGACCAGAAAAGTGCACGCACTACTTTATCGTCACCACTAAAATCCACAGGCTCAGCAAGTACGGTTCCAAATCCGTCAAAATTACCACCACCATCTTGCACAATTTCTAACACATTGCTAGCGTTAGCATTAGCCCCAGATTCATCTGGGTTTGCTACCACTTGAACACCTACACCATTAAATCCAAAAAATTCTTCTCCATTTTCAAAAGTCACAGGACTCGCAAATATGGCTGCACAATCTTCTTCTTCAACTGGCTCGTCTGGAGGAGCAACCCCACCATCTTTACAAACACCAGCATTGTCTAAGTAGAAGGTTCCTGCAACATCATCTCCTGGGCTTATAAACATTTGGAATCTTATATATTCTCCAGTGGGTACAAAATTTTCACCGTCAGTAATGCCAAGTGCACCATCAGGACTACCTGTAAAACCTGCAATGGCATCTGAGAAATCAAAACGCATTTCTTCCCATCCAGTTCCTCCATGTTCTAAAGTAACCTCTGCTTCACGTTCTGTGGTGTTATTTGGATCCTGCTGTACGGCAAATCGTATTGGCAATGCTCTATCTGACCAGAAATCTATACGTACCACTTTATCCGTTGCACTAAAAAGAGCAGAACCATTCATTTGTACACCAAATCCATCAAAATTACCGCCACCGTCTTGGGTTACCTGTAATACATTTGACACTTCTGCATTGGAGCCAGAAGGGTCTGGATTTTCAACTACTTCTACTTCAACACCGTTGAAACCAAAAGAAAAAGCGGGTTGGTCACCACCGTCCCAAGTTACTGGTGCACTAAATATTTGTGTACAGGGATCTGCTGGCGGAACTACTTCAAATCGTTCTTCGGTTACTCTTCCATTTGGAGCAATTGCCCTGATAGTAACAAAAAAGTTTTCATCTGATTCTGGATAAATAAAAGTAACAGATTGTTGTAAGCCTACTAAGGATGCTGGTTCTCCTGGCATGCCAGATAGTACTTCAAATGAAGTGGCTCCTTGTGCTGTAGGTGTTATAGTTACTGAAAAAGGTGCTTCCTCGTTTTCGAAAACAATATTTGCTTGAACTTCGGTAGGTGCTGGACCTTCATTTAAAATTGCATCAAATCCTCTATCCCTGTCGCAAGAGACAATAAATGATAGGATTGTTACGAAAAAAAGTAATCGCAGCGTAAAAAATTTCATAATTTGGTTTGTTTTAGTGTACAATGGATACAATATAGTTATTACTTTGTTCGAATTAAATTTAAGCATTCTTTAAAAAGCGGTTTGCAACATTTGAAGGCTAAAATGCTACAAATTTTATTTTTATTAGATTCAAAATACCTTTATTTGATATGCTAATTGAATTAGGAATGGTGAACGTTAAAATGAAATACCCCAAGGTTTTACAGGTTATAATTCTGCTTGTTTTTTTTGCAAGCTCAAATGAAGTTACTTCTCAAATCAATTTCAATACTTTAGAATTTAATGTTGTAAAAGAGAATATTTTTCAGCGGCCTATAACTACAATGGTTAAAGATAAATTTGGTTTTATATGGATAGGAACGGATGGAGCAGGTCTATATAGGTTTAATGGTTTGTCCTATACCTATTATAGCCATGATTTAACCAATCAGAACAGCATAAATAGTAATTCCATTAGCTCCTTATTTCTGGATAGTTCAGGAAAATTATGGATTGGCACTGATGCTGGTTTAAGTATTTACGATGATAGGCAGAATTCTTTTATAAGGATTGCAACTAGGGTAGGGAATTTACAAAGTGAGGATTATACCAGTGTATTATGCTTTGCCGAGTATAAAGGAAAATTACTTATCGGAACTTATGATGGAATCAAAGAAGTAGATATTAAAAACGCCTCGATAAAAAATTATGGTTTAAGTGGAATTCCTATATTGGATTTACAGTATTCTACAAAGGGAAATTTGTACATAGCTACCAATCAAGGTCTTAAATTGGAACATTATTTAAAAAGAGGGGAAATACAAGATTTGTCAATTTCTAACCTTAATTCGGCACCTCATATTACAAAACTACACCTTGATAAAAGAGAAAGCCTATGGATAGGTACTCTAAGAAGCGGAGTATTCATAGCTGATTTAAAAAAGGTAAAGACCTCATTCACAAAGCTAGCTATTACAGAAAGTACCACTATGGCCATAACCAGCGGTATGGATCATATTTTTATTGGCGTAGAGAATGAAGGACTAGTTGTACTAGATTTAACAGGTAATATTGTAAAACATTATCAGAAAGATATCCAGGATGTTAACAGTATAAGCTCAAATTCGGTATGGTCCATATTATTTGATGGAGAAAATAGACTTTGGTTGGGATACTATGAAAACGGCCTAGGCTTTTTTGACCAACATTACAAAAAGTTTAAATCCGTTTTAAATGAGGATGCTGATAGAAGTATTAGAGCTAATGATATAAGAGCTTTCGCAAAAACAGAAGATGGTAACCTTTGGATTACCCAAGCAAATAATCGTATTGATATTTTAGATACTCAAACCAAAAAAGTTACTAATGTATACGGTAGATCAGATTCTATTTACAAGGGTTTAAAAGAAGGTATTTATTTAGAGGATGTATTTGCTGATAGCAAGGGAAATATTTGGATTGCGACTTGGGGAGAAGGAATATACCTTTTAAAAAAAGGAAGTAAAACGTTTATCAATTTAACCATTGAAAATACAGCTGGTGCGCTAACTACAAATAAGATACACTGTTTTACGGAAGACGCCTTTGGAAGAGTGTGGATAGGTTCATTCTTAAAGGGCGTTTTATATATAGACCCTACAACCAATCAGATTAAAGCACCTTCTAGCGATTCCTATAAGAATTCTGGAATCTCTGGAATAGATGTACGCGTCATACATCACGATAGTAATGGCAATATTTGGATAGGCACTTCCTCTGGATTGTACCATATAGAAATGAGTAATAAGGATGATTTTAAAGTTATTGCCCATGGCAACGCTATATCTTCGAAATTTGGAGGACATCCTAGTTCTAATCGTATTCTGGATATTTATGAAACACAAGATGGAACGGTTTGGTGCGGCACCAATGGTGGGGGTTTATATTCTTACAGCAAAGACAGACAAAATTTTAATCGGTTAGATTTAGAAAATTACGATTTAACTTATGTTAACGCTATTCATGAGCCTATTAAGAATGAACTTTGGCTTAGCAGCAAACAAGGTATTCTAAGAGTTAATCGCACTACTGGCAATGTAAACAAATTTACTACTTATGATGGTTTACTTGAGAATTATTTGATTGATCGAGCCTTTATAATGGATGACAACAACACTTTATATTTAGGTACCAAAAAAGGTATAAATTACATAGCACCACAAAACATTGCTTACAATCCTCATTTGGCAAAACCTTACTTGAAAGATGTTAAACTATTCAATAGAAAAATTGATAAAAAAGATAGTGCTAATACTATACACTGGACAACAGAATCCAACACTATTACACTTAGACACAATCAAAATATTTTAACTATTGATTATGAGGCTATAGCTTTTACGAGACCAGAGAAAAATCAATATGCCTATTTTTTGGAGGGTTTTGAAGAGACCTGGAATTATGTAGATTCTAAAACAAGTGCTACGTATACTAATCTTGCTTCTGGCGAATACACTTTCAAACTCAAGGCGTCCAATAATGATAATAAATGGAACGATGCAGCGGTAAGACTACAAATTAAGGTATTGCCACCCTGGTGGCAAACCATATGGGCTTACCTAATTTATATTCTTCTTTTTTCACTACTGGTATTCTCTGGAATGTATTTGTATAAAAAACGAATTAATGAAATCAATACCTTTAAGTTAGAACGGGAGGGTAGAAAGCAAAAAGTGGAACTACAAAAGCAGAAACTGCAATTTTTTACCAATATTTCTCATGAATTTAGAACTCCATTGACCTTAATTATAAATCCAATACAAGAGCTAATAGACTCTAAAGAGACTACTATTTCTAAAGCTACTGCTCATAAATATCATATCATTAATAAAAATGCCGAGCGGCTTTCAAGATTAATCAATGAATTAATGGACTTTAGAAAATTACAATCCAATAAGTTTAGGTTGCAAGTGGACGAATTTAATCTTGTGGAAAACACCAAGAATATACTCAGCTTTTTCAATGAAGAATCTAAAAGAAGGGCAATTCGTTTAGAACTAAAGCACAAAAAGAAGAATTTAAATATTTGGGCGGATAAGGGGATTTTGGAAAAAGTACTATTTAATCTTTTATCCAATGCCTTTAAGGTTACCCCCAATGAAGGAAAAATTCAAGTACGGATAAGTGAAATCGATAAAAAAATATTACCCTTAGTGAGTCCAGAAGAACCAATTCCGGTTGTGGAGCTTAGCATAAAGGATAATGGTCCTGGGATAGATCAAAAAGACTACAAGAAAATATTTAAAAGATTCTATCAGGTTAGTGAATTAAATAAATCATACTATGGGAGTACAGGTATAGGTTTAGAAATGGTAAAAAATTTTGTGGAGTTGCATAAAGGTGTGATAGAAGTGGAAAGTGAATTAGGCAAGGGTTCTGTTTTTAAAATTATTCTTCCATATGGTAGAGCATATTTTAAAGATTCGCTATATCAAAATTCTGAAGATACTCTTCAAAAAGCCCCCATAAATAAGGTTCTAAAGTCAAAACCAGAAGTATACCAAATTGAGGATATTCTTAAAAAGAAAGAAGTTAAAAAGAAGTTGCTTATTGCGGAAGATAATGTAGATCTTCAAGATTATCTTGTTTCCATATTGGAGCAAGATTATGAAATAATTTTAGCATCTGATGGTCAAGAAGGGTGGTTAAGAACGATGGAGTATCGTCCAGATATTATAATTACAGATGTAATTATGCCGCTTATGGATGGTATTGCGTTTAGCGAAAAGATAAAAAAAGACCCTGCCTTAAATCATATCCCTATAGTAATTCTCACCGCAAAAGATCTTGCAGAGGATAGAATTAAAGGGCGTGAGGTTGGTGCGGAAGCGTATCTTGTTAAACCCTTTAATACAAAGGAATTAAAAGTAGTATTGGAGCAACTTTTACTAAAGAACGAGCGTCTTATTCGACAGTCTACCACTATCGATCTTCCAGAGACCAAAACAGAGGGAACAGATTTTAATGATAAGTTTATTCAAAGTGTGGTGGAATATATCCAGAAAAACATAGAAAATACATCTTTAAACGTAGAAAAATTATCTGCGCATCTCTGCCTAAGTAGAAGTCAAGTCTACAGGAAAATTAAAGCTTTAACTGGATTGTCCCCTATAGAGTTCATTAGAAGAGTTCGTCTCGAAAAATCTAGGACACTCTTTCAAAATGACAAAAATTTAAATGTTAGTGAAGTAGCTCACAAGGTGGGATTTCTATCGGCATCTTACTTCACCGTATGTTATAAAAAACAATTTGGCGAACTTCCAAAGGGAGGTAAATAATGGATTTAAACCATTTTCTATCACATAAAATAGAAGAGGGAGCATTGTGTTGAAAGTGCTGAAAACTCAATTATTCAGAAGGGTTGTATTAAATGCAACATATGAAATATTTATTGCATCAAATAAGCTGCCGTTGCCTTCCTGTTAAAATTAACTTGCACTTAACAAAACTAACCTTTGCTGTATTTAACAGTGTTTTAGGAAATGATTTTGCTTTCTATTTAAACTAAACTAATCGAACAAATGAAGCTAAAGAACTTATTTATTATCCTGTGTTTGGCAACAATGAGTCAGGTATTAGGTCAAGTCGTTACTGGAACCGTCTCTGCAAGTGATGGGCCTTTACCAGGAGCAAATGTAATTATTAAAGGCACTCAGATAGGAGTGGTGACCGATTTTGAAGGAAACTACATTTTAGACAAAGTAGCAAATGGAGATATATTGGTGTTCTCCTACATAGGTTTTAGACCAAAAGAAATTACCTATACAGGCCAAGCTGAAATTAATACACTGCTAATTGAAGATTTGGTAAGTCTTGATGAGGTGGTAATTGTTAACTATGGTACGCAAAAAAACACACCTGTTTCTGTGGTTAAAGCAGAAGCATTGAGTGAATTTCCAGTAACAGATATTGGACAAGCGCTACAAGGTAGAGCAGCTGGGGTTACTATCACAAATGGTGGGTCTCCTGGCTCACAAACCTTAGTGCAAATACGTGGGGTAAATACTTTTGGTGACGGTACGCCGCTTTATGTGGTAGATGGTGTTTTTACCAATAGTATCAATAGCCTTGATTTGGCTAGTGTAGAGAAAATTGATGTGCTTAAAGATGCAGCTTCGTTAGCGGTCTATGGATCTAGAGGTACTAATGGAGTTATATTGATAAGTACTAAAAAAGGTAAGGTGGGTAATGCGTCACTTTCATTAAATGTGTCTTCGGGTATTCAAGAATTTAACCGACGTTATGATGTATTGAACACGGAACAGTACATTCAATTTTTAAGAGAAATAAATGCCTTGACCGGAGAAAATGGTGGTCCTACATTTCCTATCGGTAGGGTAAATCTTGATCCTAATTTTGATGGTAATGGGGTTGATACCAATTGGCAAGATGCTTATTTTAGACAAGCACCAATTCTAAATATTAGTGCCAATGTTAATGGAGGTAGCGAAAAAGCGCGTTTTAACGTTGGTTTTTCTAGGCTAGATCAAGATGGTGTTTTTATTGATACTGGTTTTAAAAGAACAACCCTTAATATCAATACCGACGCCAAAATCAAAGATTGGTTAGAGATAGGGCAAACACTTTCTTTAGCACAGAGCGAAACGATTGTTCCAGAACGTGATGGAGGTAGAGATCCTTTTCAAAATATTATAGGTCAGGCTCCTTATGTTCCAATCAGAACAGAGAATAATCTTTTTGGCGGAACCAATTCCTTAGATTTAAATGATTCAAGAAACCAAATTAGAATACAGTCGAACCAGGATAATTTAACTCGGTTTTCTTCTGCTATAGGTAGTTTATATGCCAAAGCAGAAATTGCCAAAGGTTTAACCTATCGTTCTCAATTTGGACTTAATGCTAGTTTGTTGTTAATAGATGCTGAAAGGAGAGCTTTCGAAGAAGATGGTTCTTTTGCAAATCCTGAATCGGCTGTGGGTAAATTAAGACAAACGATTTCGCAAACCATTTTTACGAATACCTTGAATTTTGATAGGGAGTATGGTAAGCACGCTGTAAATGCTTCAGCTGTTTTAGAGCAGACAAGTATTCGTTTAGAAAATATATCTAGTTCTGATATACAAGATGTGTCACCTGACATTCCAGAAATTTTTTCCCCAAGATCTAGTGCTACGTCATTCTCAGTTCCTGAAAATTTAAATTCTATTCTTTTTTTAGGAGGGTACGAATTTGACAACAGATACTCAATAAGTGGTTCAGCTAGGCGTGATACTTCTTCTAGATTTGCACCTGAAAACGCTTCAGAATGGTTCTACTCCGGAGCATTGGGTTGGAATATCTCTAATGAGCAATGGTTTAAAGTAGATGCCATTAACAGTTTAAAGTTTAGAGCAAGTTATGGGGAGACGGGAAATAACAGAACAGGTAATGCTGTTAATCAGTTCTTGCCTGCTTTGGGTGTAAACTTGCCGGCGTCTATAAATAATGAAACTGCCAGTGGTATTAGTCCAATAAATGCGGCAAACTCTGATTTAAAGTGGGAAACACAAATTAAGCAGAATTACGGATTTAGTTCAGCTTTCCTGTATGATCAAATTCAATTTAGTGCAGATTACTTTAAGAATAGAAGTGAAGACTTATTGATTCCTGTGGAATTACCATCTTCAGCTGGTATACCAGGAAACTCTCAAACGGGCGGAACAGTTATAAGAAACGTCGGTGTTGTTGATGTTGAAGGTTACGAGTTTACCCTAGGATATAATGACTATAAAGGAGAGTTTAAATGGAATTTTTGGGCAAACCTTACTAAAACCACCAATGTAGTGGAGAGTTTAAGTGGTTCTGGAGAGCCTATTGAAAGAGCACGTCTTAATCCTCCATTTTCTACTGCTTTGAATAGATTGGCTGTGGGCGAGGCGCCTTTTCACTTTTTTGGCTTGGTAGCAGATGGTGTTTTCTCTACACAGGAGCAAATAGATGCTGAATTACCTAACAACGATACAGCAGCTACGCCTGTTAGACCTGGTGATGTACGTTTTCTAGATTTAAATGGAGACGGTCTTATTAGTTTAGACGATAGCGATGTAATAGGAAATCCTAATCCAGATTTTACCTACGCTGTTAACCTTAGAGCAGAATATAGAGGTTGGGATTTTGACGTACTCTTCAATGGCGTACAAGGGGTTGATGCTTTAAATAGTAACATATTTTATCTAGAAGGTTTAGATAATGGTTTAAATTATGGCACCCAAATTTTAAGAAGATGGCAAAATCCTGGTGATATTACGGATATACCTCGTTTTAGATTTGGTTCAAATATTAATAATACCATCTCTACAAGATATATAGAAGATGCTTCTTATCTTAGACTTAGAAATGTAACTGTAGGTTATACATTCCCAAATACCATGGTGAATAGGTCTGGTAAAGGTATCATTAAAAAGTTACGCTTTTATGTTCAAGGGCAGAATTTAGCAACGTTTACCAATTATTCAGGACTAGATCCTGAAATAGCTCCCTTTTATAATGCCCAGGGATTGGTTGATGGTTTAGGGATTGATAGAAGTGCACAACCTAGACCTGTCACTGTATTGAGTGGAATCCAATTGGAGTTTTAATAAATAAATTGTAAGAAAGATGAAAAAATTTAAAAATTATTTTATGAATGGTTTAGCACTTTTACTGGTGCTATTCTATGCGTCATGTGATGACGACGTACCTGTAGAAAACACAAATGTTTTAAATCCAGATATCTTTTTTGGTACGGATAGTCAAGTAGAAGCTGCGGTCAATGCAAGTTATAATCAGTTTCAAACCCTTTATCAGCGTAATGGTTATATTTTACAAGATGTAATTTCTGATGAAGCAGTTACAAGTGGTGATCCTAACTATGCACCTTTTAACCGCTTTGAATTTAATCCAACTTTGGAGAATATTGCTTTATATTGGACTGCTTGTTATAACGGGATTGGTGCTTGTAACTTTGTTATTGATAATGAAGAGAAAATGCGCGAAAATTCATTACAAGGGCGTTACACCCCAAGTGTTGTTGATAATGCATTGGGACAGGCATATTATTTAAGAGCCTTGTACTACTACCATTTGGTAAAGCGTTTTGGCGGAGTCCCGTTAAAGGTAGATTTGGGGAAGGCTACAGAAGATACACCAAGGTCATCTTCAGATGAAATTTACACACAAATTATTTCCGATTTAGAGTTATCATCACAGTTAACCTTGCCTAAAGGAACTACTGAAGTGGGTAGGGTAACCAAAGAAGCAGCTTATGCCATGCTTGGAAAAGTATATTTGCACAGAGAAAGATATACGGAAGCCAAGCAAGCATTTAGTAATGTTGGTAATCATAGCTTGCTACCAATCGAGAATTACAGAGATAATTTTAGTGAATCTGGTGAGCATAACGATGAATCTATGTTTGAGATTGGTTACAATGGTGCCGTAGGAACAGAAGCAGAACGTTGGGCGCAGACTGGTATTGGTATTTCCGAAGTTACTTTTCGTTCGCAAGACTATACGGGTTGGGCTAATGCGAGACCTTCGGCTAAAGTTATAGCTGAGTTTGAAGAGGACGACCCAAGATTAGATCAGGCAATTCTTATTGATGGAGACAATACTTATGGCACAGGAGATGCATTTCAATTTCCTTGTCCAGGGTGTGTAGGTGGTCCCGTTTGGTACAAATTCTCACAGTTGTATGATGAGCAGAATGTTTCCGAGAATAGTGGGGTAAACGTGCGCATCATGCGTTACGCAGATGTTATACTAATGCAGGCAGAAGTGGAGTTAGCGCTTAGCAACAACCAAGGAGCTATAGACTTTTTAAATCAAATACGAGATCGTGCAGAAATGCCACAATACGGTACTGCTACCATGGATGCCAGAGGTTTCCCAGTAAATACGCCGGATCAAATATTCAATGCCATTGTGCATGAACGTTTTGTTGAACTCAGTGGAGAACAGCAGCGTTTTGATGATTTGGTGCGTTGGGATTTAGATGATCAGGAACTTTCAATTTTCCCAGATGCAAACTTTAATAATCCAGATGAGTCATTACGTTTAGTGCGAAATTATGATCCAAATGTGCACCGGGTAATGCCGATTCCTCAGAATGAAATTGATGCTAACACTGCCATTACAGAGGCAGATCAAAACAATGGCTACTAAAAATATTGAGTTAGTTAAATTTAAGTACAGTAATGGGCGAAAATATATATTTTCGCCCATTTATTTTTTATCGTATTTTAAACTTCAATTAGTATTTTAAAATTAGAAGTATGTGGAGAACTTTTGTAATACTATTAGTATGTGTAGTTCTAAGTTGTAGCGATAAGGTTGATAAAGAGAAAAATAGCTCTATTACTAAAGAACCTATAATTTTTACAAGACTAGAGTCTAAAACTTCGGGGATAGCTTTTGAAAATCGCTTGGTAGAAAATGATACCATAAATTATTTCACCTACCCCTACATTTATATGGGCGGGGGTGTTTCTGCTGGCGATATTAATAATGATGGACTAACAGATCTCTTTTTTACCGGTAACATGGTGCAAAACAGGTTATATATTAATAAGGGTAATTTAAAGTTTGATGATGTTACGATAGCTTCCGGATTGGGGGGAGACAACAGATGGTATACCGGCACTAGCATGGCAGATGTTAATGGTGATGGTTTAATGGACATCTATTGCTTGGTTGCAGGACAGTCCGGAGACAAGCAAAACCAATTATTCATTAACCAAGGAGATAATACCTTTGAGGAGCAAGCGGTCTCTTACGGATTGAATGATGCTGGTAACAGTGTAGATGCTACGTTTTTTGATTTTGATAATGATGGTGATTTAGATGTATATGTCGCCAATTATCCTATAACCCCGTTCGAGTATAATAGCTATAATTATAAAATGCGAATGGATAGGGTTACAGACCTAGAGACAGATAACTTGTATAGAAACGATAATGGCAAGTTTACCAAAATTACGGAAGCATCAGGAGTTAAATTGTATAGTCTATCGCTCAGTGTAACCGCATCTGATTTAAATAGTGATGGCTGGACGGACCTTTACATCTCCAACGACTTCGGAACACCAGATTGTCTATACATCAACCAAAAAGACGGTACGTTTAAAGACGAGATTAAAACAGCTACTGCCCATACATCGTTCTATGGAATGGGTGTAGATATTGCCGATTTTAATAATGATGGTTTCTTGGATATTGTTCAGATGGATATGGATGCAGCCACCAATCGCCGTTCAAAAGCAAACATGGCAAGTATGAACCCTGAGCTTTTTGCAAATATTGAGCGGGTTGGCTTTCAATACCAATACATGCAGAATGCGCTTCAAATAAATACAGGATATAATCTAAATGGTATTCCAAAGTTCAAGGATATTTCTAGGTTGGCAGGGGTTTCTTCTACGGATTGGAGTTGGGGACCTTTATTAGCAGATTTTGATAACGATGGTTTTAAAGACCTTTTTGTATCTAATGGTACACGCCGTGAGATTAATAACAAAGATTACTTCAATAGTCTAAGTGGCGAAAAGAAGCATAAGGATAGTTTACTGATTAAAAGCCAACGTATTCCATCAGAACCAATTGATAATTTTATTTTTAAGAATAACGGAGACCTTACCTTTTCTAAAAAGAATCAAATTTGGGGCATAGAAGATAAAGGCTTTTCTAACGGTGCTGTCTATGCAGACTTAGATAATGATGGTGATTTAGAATTAATTACCAATAATATAGATAAAACAGTTTCGGTATTTCAAAATCATAGTTCAGAGATGAACAACCATCTTACTTTAGCTTTTGAAGGAAGTGCAAAAAACAGAAACGGTTTAGGTACTAAAGTTCACGTATATCACAACGCAAAACATCAGGTGCAAGAAGTAACCTTAAGTAGAGGATTTCAATCTTCGGTAGCACCCAAATTGCATTTTGGTCTAGGAAAAGATGATACTATAGATAGTCTTATTGTAATCTGGCCAAACGCAAAAAAGCAAAAATTAACCGCATTAAAAGCGAATACTACCTTAGCACTTCAAATCAATGAAGCAAAAGATACATTCCAAAATACCGTAGCAACCAATCAATTATTCCAAAGCAATACAGATACTTTAGCCCTGTATAAGCACAAAGAGAATATATATGACGATTTTAAGAACGAAATATTATTGCCACATAAAACCTCCCAATTTGGGCCTGGATTATCGGTGGGTGATTTAAATGATGACGGTTTAGATGATTTTTATATCGGTGCGGCATCTAAATATCCAGGAGGATTATTTTTTCAGAAAGCAGATGGTACTTTTGAACAGCAAAAACTTAAGCTTCTTTTGGAGGATAGAATGCACGAAGATATTGGGTCCTTAATTTTTGATGCAGATAATGACGGGGACAATGACCTTTACATTGTAAGCGGAGGTAATGAATTTGCAGCTAATTCCCCTATGTTGCAAGATAGGTTGTATATAAACGAGGGAGCGGGTAGCTTTGTAAAGAGCCAAACAGGACTTCCTAAGCTATTAACTAGCGGAAGTAGGGTGTATGCCTGTGATTTTGATAAAGATGGAGATAAGGACCTCTTTGTGGGTGGTAGGTTAGTACCAGGGAGTTATCCTTATCCTGCATCGAGTTATATTTTAGAAAATGTGAGTAGTAAAGGCAATGCAAAATTTGTAGATGCCACAAGAAAAACACTCCCTGCGCTTACGCGTTTAGGACTTGTAACCTCTGCACAGTGGATGGATTATGATCAAGATGGTTGGCAAGATCTAGCGGTAACAGGAGAATGGATGAAGCTAAGAATCTTTAGAAATTTGGCAGGAAAAGGATTTAAAGAAACTACCGATCAACTCGGTCTAGATGATAGTACTAGAGGGTGGTGGTTTAGTTTAAAAGCAGCGGATGTGGATGACGATGGTGATTTGGATTTAGTTGCTGGAAATTTAGGTGAGAACTATAAGTACAAAGCCAAGGAAAACGAAACCTTTGATGTTTTTTTAAACGATTTTGATGGTAATAGAACCAATGATATTGTGCTAAGTTACTACAATGAAGGTGAGCAATATCCGGTTAGGGGAAGAGAATGTTCCTCACAACAAATGCCTAATATTAAGAAAAAGTTTGAAAATTATGATGCCTTTTCCAAGGCTACTTTAGTAGATGTATATGATGAAAAGAAACTAGAAAGTGGTATTCATTACCAAGTCTCTTCTTTTAAAAGTGCCATATTTATCAATGAAGGTGACGCTTTTGTGCGTCAAGATTTACCGCTGAGAGCTCAAATAGCACCAACAAACCAAATTGTAGTCAAAGATTTTGATGCGGACGGTATTAAAGACCTTATTCTCGGGGGTAACCTTTATGCTTCTGAAGTAGAAACGCCACGAGCAGATGCCGGTCATGGTACCTTTTTAAAAGGAATGGGTAAAGGTGTTTATGCTGTGCAAGAGCCAAAAGAAACAGGATTGTATATAGATGGCGATGTAAAGGATTTAAACCTAATTAAAGTGAAGGATAAAACGTATATGATGGTCGCTAAAAACAAGGATTTTCTTAAATTTATTCAGGTTTTGAAAAACTAGAGATTTTACTTCATGTTTATAATTTTAATGTACAAGGCCAAAGAGCGAGCTACTTAGCTCGCTCTTTTGATAAGTATACTACTATATTATTCTTCGATTTTAGTTAAGGCTGCCAATGCATCCCTACGATTACTAAAATAGCTAGGTTACGCTAGTCTTTTTTACTTGGTAAGTCCAAACTTTGGGTGTGTTGTTGCGGTCACATATATGGTTTTATCATGATTGCTTATTTGTAAGTCTTTGCTGTAATTTTTTAGGATAAAGATAAACGAGCGCCAAATGGTTTTTTGTGGTCCTATTTATACTGCTAAAAAAATAGTTTTATCGATTTGTTTCATTAAAAGAATGATAATCGCCCATAAAAAAAGCGAGCTATTAGGCTCGCTTTTTAATATTATTTTGGGGTGTTGTGGTCTTTTTAGTTATTTGGTGCTATTATAGCATCTGCAATATTACCAAAAGGCCATGTTAAATTGTTTCTATTGAAAATAGCAAGTCCGTCATTAGATACGCCACTATTACCGTTATCCCACCAAATACTTGCGAAACCTCTTTCAGCTGCAGCTTGTGCATAAAAAGTAGCGTGCTCCATACGGTCATCAATGTTATTTTGATTTCCAGAACTCCACTCACCCAAAACTACAGCTTTACCATTATCGGTGAATTTAGCCTTAATACGGTTCATTTCCATCGTAAGTTGTGTCTTATCATCTGTAGTACCCCAAGTTTGATCCGTACCTTCTAAGGTAAAAGGAAAAGGAAAATAAGAATGTAAGGATATTAATGTTCTTGGGTCATCGTTAGGTACGATAAGCGCATCCATAGCCACGGGAAGTGTACTTGCTGCATAGGTAGAAATCATAATCTGACGTAAAATATTATTCCCTCCTGTTGCACGTATGGCATCTAAACTTACTTGGTGGTATTGGTTAACGGCCGCTCTTCCTTCGGCTGTTCCTCCGTTCCATTCATTTGGGGTATTCTCGTGTCTTGGCTCATTTAAGGTTTCAAAGATGACGTAGTCACTATATTTTCTAAATCTATTGGCAATTTGTGTCCATAATTTGCCTAGTCTATCACTTACTTCGGCTGTTTCTGCTGCGGTCGGTATAATCCAAGGGTCATCATGATGAACATTGACTATGGCGTACATATTATTGGCCCTGGCGTAATTCACTACCTCTTCAACCCTATCTAGCCATGCCTCTTCTACTCTATAGTCCGGTGCTGGACCCTGATGAAACCTCCACGTAACAGGAATTCGTAAAGTTTTGAAGCCCCTTGCCGCGACGGCATCGATCATTTCTTTGGTTGTGGCAGGATTTCCCCAAAAGGTCTCATCTGGACCCTCTGCATCTAAACTATTTCCAAGATTCCACCCAGTCTTCATGTCTGCGGTAAAATCAAATGAAGAAAGATTCCTAAAAGTGCCATCATCAAATTCACTTGCAGCACCTTCCTCCCCTCCCGTTGGTTCTTCTCCAACAGGTTCTTCAGGAGTTTCCTCCACCATAGGTTCTTCCATCTGTTCGCCTTCTGGGATTATGGTAATGCTACCTGAATCCGAATCACATGAAAACATGAATGCCGCAATGGCAAAAAGCAATAATAAATGTCTCATAAGCTAATTATTTTTTAACAAATTTAGTAATAGATATACAAAACGAATATCATGTATGATGTAAAAATTAATAGAAATGTAGCATGATAGATATTGTTCTAAAGGAATTTTTTAGGCTTTAATTATAATATAATGAGGATAATTTAAAATCATATGTGTACTTATACCATAGATTTTATACTAAAATCAAATACTGTTTCGTTTTTATAATTATTGCCAGACAGCAACTTACAATTAGGAAAATTATGATTGTTAGGAGCATCAGGAAAGTTCTGAGTTTCAAAACAAATTGCAGGATATTCGCTATAGTTTGTTCTTTGGTTGAATATAAAATCGGGAAATCGCCTAGGTGTATAGACTACCACAGCTGGTTGATTAGTATAAACTTTCATATATATACCAGTATTCCTTGACCATAAAGATGCTGCTTTAGGTGTTTTATTTAATATAAATGTGTCATCAAAACCTTCAAATTTTTGCTTTCCAAGCTCTAATTCAATATTACGGTCATAATTGGTGTTTTTTGTGGGTAAAATAACTCCTGTTGGCAATAAAGAGTCATCAACCTCTAAGAAATTATCACTATTAATTTTTAAAGAGTGATTCAAGACTGTACCATAACCGTTCAAGTTAAAATAAGAGTGATTTGTTAAGTTTACTATTGTTGTTTTATCTGTACGCGCCGAGTAAACAATTTTTAAGGCATTCGATTCCATCAAATGATAGGTGACTTCAACATAAAGATTTCCCGGATATCCTTCTTCCATATGCTCACTGCGGTAACTTAATGTTACAAATGGGGTTCGACCTCTTTTAACTGAAACTATTTCCCAATATTTTTTATCAAAGCCCTCTTTTCCTCCATGCAAATGGACTCCATTTAAATTATGGAGTGAATATTCTATTCCATCGAGTGTAAACTTACCGCCAGAAATACGCCCTGCATACCTACCTATTGAGCTTCCTAAAAATAAATTTTGTTTTTGATATTCTGATGTGATATAATCTTCTTCATATTCTAAACCAACAGCAACATTTACCGAGGTATTCTGATTATCGAGTACTTTCAAAGACTTTATGGTAGCTCCGTAATTAGAAACAACTAATTCCATTCCACAGTTGTTTCTTAGTTCTATAAGCTCTATCAAGTCGATTATTTTTTCTGCTGTTCGTATTTTTTATACTTGTTCGAGGATAAAATAGTGCTTTAATCCAATAGGGGGCTGTATTCTGTTTTCATAATCAGCCCGTAAAATAAGTCAGTACAACAATTACTACTATTATTAACAATAGTGATAGCAAAACATCTATAGTATTGAAACTATTTTTATTTTCTTGTATTTCTGCTTCAGACAAAGTCCCAAAAGCAAGTCCTCTAATACGTTCATAGTTTGGTGCCGTAGTCATAAGACTTACACCAACACATACTGCTACAGAGAAAAGAAACATAAAGATTGCCATATGAGCAAAATTAATAGTGGCAAAGGTTAAAGCTAAACCTGACAGGTGTGGAATACTTAATTCGGCTGCTATTCGTAAAGCAGCTACTACAAGACCTGACATAAGCGTTACTATTGCCGCTTTAGAATTTACCCGTTTCCATAATATTCCCAACACAAAAACGGCCGTTATAGGTGGCGCAATGTAAGATTGTACACTCTGTAAGTATTTGTATAAAGTTCCACCACCAATTTTTTCCATAATAGGTATCCAAATTATACCTAAAACAACAACTATTGCAGTTGCAACCTGACCTATTCGGACAAGTTTTTTCTCTGGCATATTGGGTTTCATTTTTTTATAGATATCAATAGTGAAAATTGTAGAACAAGAATTAAAAACTGAAGCCAAAGAACTCATCAACGCAGCCATTAAACCTCCAGCAACTAGCCCTTTTAAACCTGTTGGTAAAAGTGTTTTTACCAAAACTGGGAATACCTGATCAGCCTTATCATAAGTGAGCACACCTTGTTTAGCCAATGCAAATGCAATAATCCCAGGTATTAAAAAAATAAAAATCGGTAATATTTTAAGATAAGCCCCGAATATAGCTCCTCGACGCCCAATTTTAATATTGTTAGCAGCTAGGGTACGTTGAACAATATATTGATCTGTACACCAATACCAAATTCCTACTATGGTACCTCCAAATAACAATCCCGTCCATGGAAAATCTGGATCTGACATAGGTCGCCACATATTAAAATGATCAGGACCTACTGTTGCCTTTAATTCTGACCATCCACCTACTTCCTGTAACCCTAAAACAGTGATTATAACTGCGCCCATAATAAGAATAATAGTCTGAAGGGTTTCCGTGTAGATTACCGCTTTCATTCCACCCACAATGGTGTAGATTCCTGTAAAAACAACAATACCTATAGCACCGTACCAAAATGGAATACCTAAGAGTTCGGACACCACTATTCCTCCGGCATAAATAGTAACCGAAACTTTTGTGATTACGTAGCCAACTAATGAAAAAACAGATAGAAACCAGCGTGAACGTGAGTCAAAGCGTTTTTCAAGAAATTCGGGCATGGTGAACACACCGCTTCGTATATAAAATGGAAGAAAAAGCCATCCCAATAAAAGAACAATCCATGCGTGAAGCTCGTAGTGAGCCATTGGCATTCCTGATTCAGCTCCAGTACCTGCTAAACCTACAACATGTTCTGATCCTATGTTCGATGCAAAAATAGAAGCCCCTATAACAAACCAGCCTACGTTTCGACCTGCAAGAAAATAATCTTCTGTGTTCTTGTTTTTTTGTAATATTACCCAAACGGCTACGCCAATAAGTATTGCGAAATAAATTGACAATACCCACCAATCAGCTGATTCTAATATTGATTCCATTAAATAGTTTTAAATATATTGATTGATAATATTTTCGAAGAGCTCTTGTTTACCGCTTTGAAGTTGTAATTCGCCATTTTCTTTAGCAATCTCATAAAGGTTTTGCATTGTAAGCTTACCTTCTTCAAAGTCTTTTCCTTTACCCCCGTCGAATGAACCATAACGCTCTTTTCTCAATTTTTCGTAAGGAGAGGATGAGATAATTTTGTCTGCAATAATGAGTGCTCTTGCAAAGGTATCTGCTCCACCAATGTGCGCATGGAAAACATCATCTAAATCTGTTGAATTTCTCCTAATTTTGGCGTCAAAATTAACACCTCCTCCTTTAAGTCCACCAGCTTTTAAAAAGACCAACATTGCTTCAGTGGTTTCTTGAATGTTATTAGGAAATTGGTCAGTATCCCAGCCGTTTTGATAATCTCCCCGGTTGGCATCTATACTACCTAACATTCCTGCTTTTGCAGCAACAGCCAATTCATGTTGCATAGTATGTTGTGCTAAGGTGGCATGATTTACTTCAATATTCATTTTAAAATCTTTGTCCAGACCATATTCTTTTAAGAAACCTATTGCGGTAGCGCAGTCAAAATCATATTGATGTTTGGATGGCTCCATCGGTTTAGGTTCTATAAAAAAAGTTCCTTTAAATCCTTGTGAGCGTGCATAATCCCTTGCCATGGTTAGGAATTGTGCCATATGATCCAATTCTCTTCCCATATCCGTATTCAATAAAGACATATAACCTTCTCGCCCTCCCCAAAAAACATAATTTTCACCATTTAACGCTATAGTGGCATCTAATGCTAACTTTACTTGAGCACCTGCACGTGCTACAACATTAAAATCAGGATTTGTTGCTGCCCCATTCATATATCTTGGATTAGAAAAGCAATTTGCCGTACCCCACAATAGTTTAACTCCAGATGCAGCTTTCTTTTCCTTTATATAATCTGTAATTATAGAAAGTCTTTTTTCTGATTCTGAAAAAGTTGGGGCTTCTTGTATTAAATCAAAATCATGAAAACAGAAATAATCAAATCCCATTTTGGTAATAAATTCAAATGCAGCATCAGCCTTGTCTTTTGCAGCTTGAATGGGATCAGAAGATTGATCCCATTCAAAATTTTGTGTGCCTGGACCAAATGGGTCGGCTCCTTGACCACAGAATGTGTGCCAATAAGCTATCGCAAATTTAAAATGTTCTTGCATAGTTTTTCCGGCAACTACTTTTTTAGGGTCATAATATTTATAAGCTAAGGGATTGTCTGAAAGATGTCCCTCATATTTAATTGCATCAACTCCTTTATAATATTCTTTATCTCCTAACAGAATCATTTTATATGTTTTTATAATATTTAAAGTTCTCTTTTCAATTTTAATAGCTCTGCTATTACACCTAATAATAGAATTACTAATTGCTTTTTTCTCACGACACAAATGAGCAAGCATCGCATGTTTTGTCTTTATTCCAACCAATTACATTAACCTTAAAGCCATCCATTTCGTTTGTTGGTTCATGTAGCCAGATAATCTTTTGTCCAGTCGTTAGGATTAATGATAGCTACGTAATGGGATGAACTTACCAAGTTATATAAATCTTTCTTTTAAAATCTAAAAACTTTTTGAAATAATTTTATTTATTAAAATTAAGATAAAAGGTTGGTATACCACTTACAAAGAACTTATACAAATGATGCAAATTATGATAGAATTGATGTGTCTAAAACGGCGATTAAATTTTAAATGTTAAGTCTTAAAATACTTATGTAATCTAAACTCCTAGAAGTAATCTTATTAAGATTATGTATTATTTTTTTGTTGCCAGTCCAATCTAAAAGAAAAATATGTATTCTAGGTGTAATCCAATAAAATGCGAACGATAACAATTCCACCGCCTTCTATGGGTACTAAAAATAGGCTGCATTTTTCAAATAGTCTATCTAAAGCCAATGCGATAACACCGTGACCATATTCATTATTGTTATGTCCACATATCTGGTCTGGGGCGTATCCCAATAAAAATATATGGAGTGCTTTCTTGGTTTTTAGTCCTTCTACTTCTCCATATCGATTACAAGTATTTTTATAATGCCGTTCTAAATCTGTCGCTTCTAATTTTGTGTTGGTATAAGGCAAATTTTCATTTGAGCACAGGCCACTTGGCATACCTTCATCAACTAAGCGTTTTATCTCTCTTACAATCCAGTCTTCATATTCGCGCTCTTCTTCCTTACTTGCTATACCGTTTTATTTGTTAAATGAAAGCACTAATACTTTATTTTATGTAATTGTTTAAAATTTATCGCAGCATCCAGATTATAAATTAGTAGTTGAATAAACTCCTGTCTAATCCTCTTCCGTTCATATTCAAGTTCTCCATCTTCAAAACCTACCCTATAATCTTCGGGTAATTTTTCCGCACTTAAAACGGTTTCCTTCATTTAGGGACTGTCTCTGTTGATACTATACCTGTGGTTAAATCTTATATCCCCGTTGTTTCACAATTTTGCAATTGTTGTTTTGGAAGTGATGTGAAGTTTTTGCATTGCTTCTGTTTGCCTTTTAAACGGTCAACTGCCTTATCTACAGGTTCATAAAAGGCCTTTGTTTCTTAACAGATTACTTCCATAAAATAAATGTATGGATTTATAAATACCTGAAAAAAGTAAATTTGAGTAAATAAAAGGAGCGTCCTTGGTTTGGAAAAAAGCACGTTATAAACAAAAAAGGTAGCTACATTTTAATGTAACTACCTGATTTAAAAGCTCCTCCTCTTGGGCTCGAACCAAGGACCCTCTGATTAACAGTCAGATGCTCTAACCAACTGAGCTAAGGAGGAATATTTTACCTTAAGCGGGTGCAAATATAATTTTTTACTTTAAACACTACAAACAAATTATGTAGGTTTTTAATTAAATAAACTTTTTAATGATATTCCAAATATCATTACCAAAAATGACAATCATTAATCCCATCAAAATTACAAAACCTATTATCTGTCCTTTTTCTAAAACTTTTTCACTTGGTGGTCTGCCACTTATCATTTCATAAAGCAAGAACATCACGTGCCCTCCATCTAATGCTGGTATAGGTAGTATATTTAAAAATGCCAACCAAACAGAGAACATAGCCATAAAAGACCAAAAGAAAGTCCAATTCCATGTTTCAGGCATCATATCAACAATTCCTATTGGTCCTTTTACTTGTTTATAAGCTTCTGTTTTAGTGTTGAAAATGACTTTAAATTGACGTATCTGGTCTGTTAGTACCTTAATCGTTCTATTAAAACCAGCTGGTATTGCTTCAATAAATCCATAGGTTTTAGTAACACTTAAATCTTTGTAATCTAATTGTATTCCTATTATTCCCTCATCTGGTACGGTTAAATTCAACTGCTCAAGTCGTCCATCTCTACGAACTGAAATGTCCAGATTCTTATTTGCAGAATTACCTATAGTATTTCTAAATTCGTCCCAATATGCAATTTCTTTACCATTAACCCCTACAATTTCATCGCCAGGCATAATACCTGCCTTTTTTGCTATTGAAGAATCGGCAACTAACGCAATAATAGCTTTAGAACGATAATTAACAAAATTACGCCCTTGAGTCTGAAAAACTTCCTTTTTACCTTCATCAGTAATTGGAAAAGTAAGTTCTTTTCCATCTCTATCGACAGTAATATCATCCCCTAGAATGATGTCTAATTTAGCATCATTAAAACGAGTAGCTTTTTTGCCATCAACTTTAAGAATTTTATCTCCAGTGCGAAGGCCTAGTTTTTCGCCAATAGAATCTACTTGAATTCCATACTTTAAATTATCAGAAGGAATATAGGTGTCTCCATTATTAAAAAGTAAAAATGTATAAATTATCCAAGCCAGAAAAAAGTTAACAATAACCCCACCCAACATAATAATAAGGCGCTGCCAAGCTGGTTTACTGCGAAACTCCCAAGGTTCTGGGTCTTTCTTCATTTGCTCGGTATCCATACTTTCGTCTATCATACCAGCAATCTTAACGTAACCCCCTAAAGGCAACCATCCTATGCCATATTCTGTCTCCCCAATCTTTTTCTTTAAAAGCGAAAACTTAACATCAAAAAAGAGGTAAAACTTTTCGACCTTGGTTTTAAAATATTTGGCTGGAATAAAATGTCCTAGTTCATGTAAAATCACTAAAATAGAAATGATCAGAATGAACATTACTATCTGCGTAAAAAGTCCCATCGGCTACAATCAATTTGTTATAAGCTGACAAAAGTAAACTTTTAACAAATGTTTGAAAAGGATTAGACGTATTTAAGAGATTTTTAGCAAGAAATGAATGCTTATTTTCTTGATAAAGGATGTTTTGAGCAGTATTTTTGTAATCTATGCGAGATTTCTTTGCCAAATTCAAGTTCTTCGGTATCATTCTTCTTTTATTCTCCATTGTAATTATTTACTTGATGTACAATGCCTTAAAGCCACAAGAACGCTTACCAATTTATGAACCATCGATGATAAATCCAGAATTGGTAGACAGTACACTGCACTACAAAAGAAAGTACCATACTATTGCAGATTTTGAGCTAATAAATCAAAATGGAGAAACTATCACTCAAAAAGATTACCAAGGAAAAATTTATGTCGCAGATTTTTTCTTTACTACTTGTCCAAGTATTTGTCCTATTATGACAAAAAACATGGCAGAAATACAGGCGTCAATCTTAGATGATAATGAGATACTTTTATTATCACATTCCGTAACTCCTAAAATTGATTCTGTACCTCAACTCAAAAAATATGCGCTAGAAAAAGGTGTGATTGATAGTAAATGGAATTTAGTTACTGGCGATAAAAAAAAAATTTATGAGCTTGCTAGAAAATCATACTTCGCGGTGTTAAATGATGGCGATGGTGGTCCTTATGATATGATACATACTGAAAATTTTATTTTGATTGATAAAAAGGGTAGAATTCGGGGAACCTACGATGGCACTAGTACAGAGGAAATTAAAAAACTAATAAATGATATTTCTATTCTCAAAGCTTCTTATAGTGATTAGCCTTGTCACAATCTAGAAAATAGTTGAAGCTAAATTTTAGCATTTGTTTTGTGATTTTAACCAAGAAGCTTTCAGTTTTTTCCCTTACTTTTGTCTTTACTTATAATCAATCTAAATAAAAATAAGTGGCTACGGTTGCAGAACTTAAACAAGGGCAAAAGGGAATAATAAAAGAATTTTCAGATGCTTTTCTTCCTATTAAATTACTTGAATTAGGTTGTTTACCAGGCAACAAAGTAGAATTGATACAAGTAGCACCTCTTAAGGACCCAATCTATATTAACGTTAACGGTTCTCATATTGCAATAAGACGTTCAGTTGCAGCACAAATAGAGTTAGACATTATTGAAGACAATCCTATTTTATGAGCAAGAGCATTAATGTTGCTTTAATTGGTAATCCTAATACAGGGAAAACTTCGGTTTTTAACCAACTTACAGGTCTTAACCAAAAAGTAGGTAATTATCCTGGGATTACGGTTGAAAAAAAAGAGGGTATCTGCAAACTAGAAAGAGGCATAAAGGCACATATTTTAGATTTACCAGGCACCTATAGTCTAAATACCACTTCGCTAGATGAAAGTGTAGTTGTAGAGTTGTTGCTTAATAAAAATGATAAAGATTATCCTGATGTAGCTGTTGTCGTTAGTGATGTAGAAAATCTAAAGCGCAATCTCCTACTTTTCACACAAATAAAAGATCTTAAAATCCCATCTATATTGGTAATTAATATGGCGGATAGAATGTCTAAAAAAGGAATTTCGCTAGATATTGAACTACTTGAAGAAAAGCTAGATACTAAAATTGCATTAGTAAGCACCAGAAAAAACAAAGGAATTGAAAGGATAAAAGAACTCATTACCAATTACAAACAGTTATCTGTAAAGCCTAATATAAACACTACTGCAATTGCTCCAGAATATTTTGAGCGATTACAGAAAACCTTTCCAAAAGAGGACCTTTATAAATTGTGGCTAGTTATCACTCAAGATGTGAATTTTATGCCTCTTGAGAAAAAAAGAATTACCGATGCTACTGACTTTACTACAAAGTCAAATACCGAACTAAAAAAATTACAACATAAAGAAATCGTAAAACGCTACCAGTTTATAAATAGTATTCTTAAAGAAACCTATAAAGTAGACCTACAAGTAGCAAAAGGGTTAAGAGCATCTTTAGACAAAATATTAACACATCGAGTTTTTGGGTACTTTATATTCTTAGCAATTCTCTTTCTTATTTTTCAGGCAATTTTTGATTGGAGTGGATATCCTTCAGATTTTATTGACGAAAAAATGGCTATTGGTGGTGAGTGGATTAAGAATACTTTGCCCCCTGGTGTATTAACCAACTTACTAGCTGAAGGAATTTTTGCTGGTATCGCTGGCATTCTAGTATTTATTCCGCAAATAGCGTTTTTATTTCTTTTTATTGCTTTGCTAGAGGAATCTGGTTACATGAGCCGCGTAGTTTTTCTAATGGATAAACTCATGCGCCCTTTTGGCTTGAGTGGCAAAAGTGTTGTGCCTCTTATTTCTGGTACCGCATGTGCTATCCCAGCAGTAATGGCAACCAGAACCATTGAGAATTGGAAAGAACGTCTAATCACTATTCTTGTAGTGCCTTTTACTACATGTTCCGCAAGATTACCTGTGTATCTTATTTTAATTTCTCTAGTGATTCCTAAAGGGTATTTTTTAGGGCTTAGTTACCAAGCATTAACTTTAATGCTATTGTACCTACTAGGTTTTGGCATGGCCATCTTCTCAGCTATGATTTTAAATAAAATTTTAAAAATTAAAAGCAGGTCACTTTTTATGGTTGAAATGCCAACCTATCGCCTACCCTTATTCAAAAATGTATTTTACACCGTAGTAGAAAAAACAAAAAGCTTTGTTTTTGGAGCTGGTAAAATTATATTGGCAATTTCAGTTATTCTATGGTTTTTAGGCTCTTATGGTTTTTCCAATGATTTTAACAATGCCGAAAGCATTGTTAAAGAACGTATTCAAAAGCAAGGGTTAAACACCTATAGTCAAAACTATATTGATAATAATCTAGCTACCTATCCTGATGCTAAAGAAAGAGCAATTGCACAAGAGATTGCAAGTTATAAATTAGAACATTCTTATATAGGGTATGCTGGTAAAGCAATTGAACCTATAGTAAAACCTCTAGGCTACGATTGGAAAATAGGCATTGCCGTTTTAACCTCTTTTGCAGCAAGAGAAGTATTTGTTGGCACTTTAGCAACTATTTATAGTGTTGGTAATGACGAGGAAGAAACTATAAAAAATAGGATGGCTGCAGAATTGGATAGTACCGGCACAAAACCATTATTTAATCTTGCATCTGGCATATCATTAATGCTTTTTTATGCTTTTGCCATGCAATGTATGAGTACCTTGGCTATAGTTAAACGTGAAACTAATAGCTGGAAATGGCCCATGTATCAACTCGTATTCATGAGTGTTTTTGCCTATATTGTAGCTTTAGCAGCCTATCAAATATTAAAATAGAATAGTAATGCAAGAGGTTTTAGCTTATATCATCTTACTTATAGCTGTTAGCTACTTGGCTAAAAGGTTTCTTTTACCTAAATCTTTATTTGTCTCAGCCAAAAAATCTTCAAAAGCTTGTGGTTCGGATAGTAGCTGTGGTTGTTCTTAGTTCTCTCTCACTTTCTTTTCTTACTCATCTACTTTCTAGAAATTTTTAAAAAATTAATCTAGTGGTGTAACCTTTTGTACTTTTCTGACTATATAAGGTAAACACCAACAAAACTGACCATTGTTGAAAACAGAAACTGACGAACGATTAATGGCTGAAGTGGCGCAAGGCAATTTAGACTTGCTTAGAATATTTTTTAATAAAGAGAATCTGAATCTTTAATTTTATTGTGTAAAATGTGTTTTAATTAAGGTACATTTTAGTGTTTTACTTTTTTAAATAATAAGCACCCTTATTATTTGTAAATTGAATGATTAAAATTATGCTCAATTATGAAACTGATGTCTGGTAATTTCATTTTAATACTTTCTTTTTGTTTAAATATTTTATCCTTTACAAGTTGTTCAGAAGCAAATGATGATACTACTAATCCTATTCCTGAAGAAACTGAATCTAATGATTCTGGACCATTAAATCCAAACCGAGAATGGAACTTGGTTTTTGAGGATGATTTTGATAACGATTTATCCCAATGGAATATTTGGGAAAGTGGCGCTTTTAATAACGAAATACAGTATTATCGTCCAGAACAATTAGAAATTGAGAATGGTATTTTAACCATCAATATCCTCCGAGAACGAATTATAGGAGATAATAATCCTTTTGACACTTCTCCAAAAGAATTTGAGTACGTTTCAGGTAGAATTGAAACTAAATCTACTTTTGGTCCTTCAAACGGAAATGGTGAGACAGAATATAGATTTGTAGCACATATAAAAATGCCTCCTGGCAACGGTATGTGGCCTGCATTTTGGTCTTATGGTGACCCCTGGCCTACTAAAGGTGAAATAGATATTATTGAAGCCCGTGGCAATATACCAATGGCGTTTTCTTCTAATATTTTTTATGGGACTGAGTCCAATATACCTCTAACAAATAATGATAATACTATGGTTGAACATGAGGTGGAAGTAGACATTACCGCAGACTTTCACACCTATGAACTTATTTGGACAGCAAATAGTTTAGAAATAAAATTTGATGATCAAACTTTACACAAATATGCCGCTAATTCTTTAAATTTTATTGCCTCACTCTTTGGGCAAAAGCAACAAATTGTACTAAATACTGCAGTTGGAGGATTTTTCTTTCCTGACAATTCTTCATCTACATTTGCTAATAACTCAGAAATGCAAGTGGATTGGGTTCGGGTATATAAAAGATAAAAACAAGTATGGATAGTTCTAATTAATTATCCAAGTAATCATTGTAAGTAACTCTATTTTGATTGTTTAAGTAAACTGGCGAAGTAACAAAGAGTTTTTTTACCTGATTCTCCCAATCTCTAACTACATTAAAATAACTGGTGTTATTTACTGCCATTATTTCATCACAATCTGGGCATGTGTGTTTGTAGTCTAAAAAATGGTGCGCAAACTCATGGAAAGCTACAACTCTAGTTATTTCTGGATCAACCAAAGCAACCCAATTAATTAAAATATTCTCTATGTTGCCATTTACACCTCTAGTAACCATACCCATTACGGTATTTCCTTCTTCTAAAGGTAAGTCATTGGTAATATCAATATTTTTTAGTTGAAATAATTTTTCGTGATACTCAATTCCATAAGTATCGCAATATTCAAAGAACTCAGTTAAAAAGGGTTGGAGTCTTCCGTCTATGTCAACGGTATCTTGAGCATTTGCCGAAATAAAAAAGGCAAAAAGGCATAGCATTAACAGTTTAATTTTCATCTTGGTTGAGATTTGGTGAAAAAATGATTCTGCTAGTGCTCTGTTATTTAAAACGTAAGATTTGTACTATTATTTCTAATAAGTTGTTTTTTAACTTTTTAATAAGTAAAAAGCTTGGATACAGTTGAGTTAAAGTGAAACAGAAATTTTAGTATCCTTTTCAACTTTAAAAGCGCATTCTTTAAATGTTGGAGGGCCAAAGGCTTTCATCTTAGCGTTAGAGAATGCTACCTTTTCTTTAGGTATGCCCAACCAATTAGTATCTAATTTATCGTTGCCGTTTTCATCATAGAAAATAGCCAGCGCATATTCCCCTCCTGGTAAATCTTTAATTTTTATATGTGTTATTCCTTTTTGAGCAACAATACTATCGCACTTGAATACCTTTTCAAATTTTAGAAAACCTTCTTTGGTATTATAAACTGCAACGCTAATTTTTCCTTTAGA
>CAYTRI010000006.1:23328-37309 GCA_964440105.1 uncultured Flavobacteriaceae bacterium | reverse complement strand
CAGAACTATCTAATGAGTATTTTAAATCTAACCAAATTTTAGACAGTTTAAATAATGTGTCTGATAAAGCTCGTAATCATGAATACTATGGAGAGCTCTTAGCCAAACAAGGGAAAATAGACCTAGCAATAGAAAATGCATTAATGGCAAAAAATATTGCAGAGGAAACTTCTAATAATGATCGCCTGTTAAGCTCTCTTAAATTACTAACAACTCTAGATAGCAAGAATAGTGCAAAATATGCTGAAGCATATTTTAATTTAAACGAGGGCTTACAAAAACAAGAGAGAGCCATGCAAGATAAGTTTGCTAGGATAGAGCTAGAAACTGACGAAGTAATTGAAGAAAATGTTTCGCTTGCCAAACAAAAAGAAACTTTAATAGGCTTAGCCATTGGTATATTGTTATTAGGTTTGGGCGCATTTATCATTATTAATCAAAGAGCCAATAACCAAAAACTTAAATTTCAACAATCCCAACAAGAAAGTAATCAAGAGATTTATAATTTAATGCTTTCACAACAAGGAAAATTCCAAGAAGGAAAGCAATTAGAACAAAAACGTATCTCTGAAGAAATACATGATGGAATTTTAGGGCAAATGCTAGGCATTCGTCTCATTTTAAGTGGGTTAAATGAGCGCAATGATGAATCTGCAATAGCACAACGTGCCGAGCTTATTGAGAAATTAAGGGAGTTAGAAGAAGAAATGAGGACTATATCTCATGAGCTTAACAATGCTGCCTACAAGAAAATAAACAACTTTATAATTGCTATTCAAGATTTAATAAAAACAGTAAAAACATCTTCTAAAATTGATATTTTATTTGAGTTCACAGCATCCTATGATTGGGATAATTTAGAAGGCGACATAAAGATAAACACGTACCGTATTACTCAAGAATGCTTACAGAATTGTTTAAAACATTCAAAATGCGAAAAGATTAATGTGAATCTCAGTTGTACAAATGATAATATTCTTCTTAAAGTAATTGATGATGGAGTTGGATTTAATGTAAAAAAAGGAAGAAGAGGAATTGGTCTTAAAAATATTACCTCTAGAATCAATAAAATTAATGGTAACTTAAAAATAAAAAGTGCCCCAGGAAAAGGAACCGAGATGATTATTAGTGTACCTTTAGATATTAATGATGGCAAATTAAAGGAAAAAAATGCCTTTGGACAAGGTAGAGCTTTAGAAGCCTAAAAAAGAAATTACATGAAAACACTACGCATTTTAGCTATTGATGACCATGAAATGACAATGTTAGGCTATAAGTTTATTCTAGAACGAATTTCGTTTGAAGATCATACCATAATTGTTGACACCGCTAATTCTTTTAAAAGTGGTAAAAAGAAAATTGAAGACTCTGTAAATTCTTTTAAGTACGATATTATTTTTCTAGACGTACAATTATACCCGCCAAATGAAAACCAACCGCATAATGGTGAGGATTTAGGTATTCTTGCCCGAAAATTAGTGCCAGAGTCTAAGGTGATTTTTATGTCCTCTTTTAGCGATAATCATAGAATTAATAGCATTTTAAAGTCTGTAGATCCAGATGGCTATATGGTTAAAACAGATATTGATCCTAAATCTCTAGAAGATGCTGTTAAAACAGTAACCTTTCAGCCACCATATTATTCATCAAAAGCCTTAGCTGCAATTAGAAAGAGAATGTCTTCTACAATCTCTTTAGATGATAATGATAAGAAAATACTATATCACATATCTATAGGAACTAAAACAAAAGATTTAGAACAACATGTAGAGCTATCTGCTTCTTCAATTGAAAATAGAAAAAGACATTTAAAATCTCTTTTTGGAACCGAAAAAGAGAATGATTTAGCGCTAATAGTTGCAGCAAAAGACAGAGGATTTATATAGCTTACCATTCATCGATGGTTTTTATTATTTCACTATCAAATAATCTCATTTCATATTTTTTAACAAAATTTTAACATAAATATTGCATTTTTACACTTAAACCATAGATTTTTTGTGGTTTTAATGCAGCCTTCTATTTAATATTCAGTTTAACTTTATTATATCAATTAAACTGAATGCACCAAAATCACAATATTAACGCAAACAATAGCTCTAAGGCAACTCAAGATTGTCAAGACCTAAATGGGATAGATTTGTTTAAAAAGAGTCTAGAGAAGTACTTTTTTGCTAAGGCAAGTATTAAGTCAGACATTACTAAGAAAGACCTTAATTCTCACTTAATCATTAGTTTAAACTGCAACTTTAGTCTAACAGAAAGTCTTTTTCATCTTAATAGTGGTAATTGGGGAGGGTTTTGTAAGAGCACCAACCAGTTGGAATATTCTGGTTTTGAATTAGCAGTTAATGAATTACAAGAAATAAACACAAGTGATATTGTAATAAAAGAAATTGCTATTCATTTTAAAGACACCTCATTATTTATAAGTAAAATACCCAATCAAGATATTACAGATCAGCTTTGCCCTGTCCTAACTGCTATAAGCGAAAACTTTGTTCATTTTACCAAAGGTCTTACAGAAATGCCATATGAAATCTTTGTTCCAGTATTTGAAGAAACTACAGAAGTAGATAATAATGTATCATGGGCAATGGCGAAAGTAAGAACCAGTTATTTTAGTTACTGGGGAATGTATTTTCACTCAGAAATCAATCAAGATTCATCAGTTTATGACTTAAAGAGTAAGACCATTATAGATGGTGATTTTTTTCTACTAAATAAAGAGTGAAAATTAACTACTCCAACTAAATTTTCTTTTAAGCCTTAAACAAAGGTTTAGAATTCATAAGCTCATTTACCTTGCTTTTTACCGCTACAATAGTTTTATTATCATTTGCATTTAAAAGTACTTCATCAATATAACTTACAATTGTTGCCATATCCTCTTCTTTTAACCCTCTGGTAGTAATTGCAGGTGTTCCAAAACGTACGCCAGAAGTTATAAAAGGTGATTGATTATCAAAAGGCACCATATTTTTATTTGCAGTAATGTCTGCCTTTTCTAACGCCTTTTCAGCGTCTTTACCAGTAATGTTTTTATTTCGTAAGTCTATAAGCATCATATGGTTGTCTGTACCACCAGAGATAACTTTATAATTTTTCTCTACAAATGCATTTGCCATAGCTTCGGCGTTTTTCTTCACCTGAATCATATAATGTAAAAAGTCATCCGATAATGCTTCACCAAAAGCTATTGCCTTAGCAGCTATAATATGCTCTAAAGGTCCGCCTTGGTTTCCAGGAAAAACAGCAAGATCTAATAATCCAGACATCTTACGAAGGTTTCCATTTTTAAGCCTTATCCCAAATGGGTTTTCAAAGTTCTCTCCCATTAAAATTAAACCTCCTCTAGGGCCTCTTAATGTTTTATGTGTAGTTGTGGTCACAATATGGCAGTGAGGGATTGGGTCATTTAAAATACCTTTTGCAATTAAACCAGCAGGGTGAGAAATATCTGCAAGCAATAAAGCTCCAACACTATCTGCTATTTCTCTAAAACGTTTAAAATCCATATCACGAGAATAGGCAGAAGCTCCAGCTATAATCATTTTTGGCTTTTCCTTTTCTGCAATCTCTTGAATTTTATCATAATTAAGCATTCCTGTTTCCTCATCTACACCATAAAAAACAGGATTATATAACCTACCAGAAAAATTAACAGGAGAACCATGAGTTAAATGCCCCCCATGAGACAAATCAAAACCTAAAATTGTATCACCTGGCTGTAAACATGCATGATATACAGAAGCATTTGCTTGAGACCCTGAATGTGGTTGAACATTGGCATAAACTGCTCCAAAAAGCTCCTTAGCTCTATCTATGGCTAATTGCTCAACTTCATCAACAACTTCGCAACCACCATAATACCTTTTACCTGGGTAACCTTCAGCATATTTATTAGTTAAAACTGAACCCGCAGCTTCCATTACTTGTGGGCTAGTAAAATTTTCAGATGCTATCAACTCAATACCACGAGTTTGTCTTTCTCTTTCTTGCTCAATTAAGTCAAATATATGTTCGTCTCTTTGCATTTAATACATATTTAAGGCGCAAAAATACGAATTGAGCTTATGATTTACATAGCTGTAAAAGCAATATTATTGAATTTTTATTCAACAAAAATTAACAATTATATTATTCTTGCAATAATTTGAAAATCAATTAATTGCATATAAATTATACTACATCTTCTGCTTTAACGTTTATCAAAAAAACAATTTTGGCACAGCTATTGAAATCTATAAGCCTAAACCATTAAATCAAAAGCCATGAAAAAATCTTTACTACTAATTACATTGTTAGTATTAGCTGCCTGCGGAGGAGTTAAGAAAACACAAGAAGCTTTAAACAGTGGTAATTACACAACCGCTATGAACAAAGCTATTAAAGAGCTTTCAGACAACAAAACAAAAAAAGGACATCAAGAATATGTTGTATTGCTAGAAGAAGCATTTGCTAAAAACAGACAAAGAGCGTTAGAACAAGTTGCTTTTTTGGAAAAAGACGGTAATCCAGCAAATCTGGAAAGTATTTACAATTCGTATTTAAAACTTAAGCAGATACAGAATAGGATTAAACCTTTATTACCATTAGCAGTTTATGATGAAGACAGGAATGCAGAGTTCAACTTCAGAAATTATGATTCTAAAATTTTACAAACAAAATCTGAGCTTTCTGAGTATTTATATACAAATGCAACTAACCTGTTAAAAAATGCTTCAAATAAATACGATTATAGACAGGCATATGATGATTATAAGTATCTAAATGATATAAGTCCTGGTTACATTAATACTGTAGCTAAAATGGAAGAAGCTTATCAAAAAGGGTTGGATTATGTAAAAATTGAATTGCGAAATGATACGCAACAAATAATACCAGAAAGATTAGAAGAGGAATTACTTGATTTTAATTCTTACGGTATTGATAATCTTTGGACTCAGTATCACACAAACCCACTTAAATCTGTAAAGTATGATTACGTGATGAATTTGGACTTTAGAGAGATAAACATTACCCCTGAGCAAACAAATGAGAAGCAGATAATTAAAGAAAAGCAAATTAAAGACGGCTATGATTATGTGTTAGATGCAAACGGAAATGTTGCCAAAGACAGTTTAGGTAATGATATTAAAGTAGATAAGTTTAAAAAAGTAAAGTGTAGCTATTATCAATTTACACAATTTAAAAGTGCTCAAATTGGTGCTAAAGTAAGTTTTACAGATTTACAAAACGGGCAAGAAGTAAACTCCTACCCTATTGCTAGTGAATTTGTTTTTGAACATATCTATGCCAACTATAGTGGCGATAAAAGAGCTTTAGAAAATGACTTAATAGCATTTTTAGATTTAGCCGCGGTTCCTTTTCCTACCAATGAGCAAATGGTCTTTGATGCAGGAGAGGATTTAAAAGCCCGACTGAAAAATGTTGTTCGACAACATAGCTTTAATTAACAAGTTATAAACCCTGACAATTGTCAGGGTTTTTTTATATAAATTTTTCTAGTGATACGTCTGATATAGCTCCATGCGATGTATGAAAAACGGTTACGCCATTTTTAATAATTAATAGTTGTGGCGATTGATGTACTACTTGAAACTTAATACCCGTTTCATTAGAGACATCCCTATGGGCATGTAAGTCCAAAAAGTATAAGTCTAACTGACTCTCCGATACATCATAAGTATCCACAAACATATTCAACACCATTCTACTTATACCACAGGTAGTTGAATGTTTAAAAATAACTTGTGTTTTACCCTTAGATTTTTTCTCAATTTCATCTAACTGATTGATAGATCGAAGTGGAATCCATGGAAGAATCTTCTTTTCTTTTTTTGAATCCGAATTTCCACTAAACAAACCTCCAAATAAACCCATGCTATATTTTTAATTTATGTCGAAATAAAAATTTATACTTACAAAACAGACAAAATGTCCTTTATTTTCAATGCTTTAGCGACATTTTGACTGCTGATACCAACTGGTAAGATTGTTGCTCTTTTGTTTTAAAATAATTGAAATGAATTTTAACAATTTTACTATAAAATCACAAGAAGCACTACAGCTGGCGCAGCAAATTACGCAAGGTTTTGGGCATCAACAAATAGAAAACGAACATCTTTTTAAAGCAATAGCTGAAGTAGATGAAAATGTATTGCCATTTATTCTAAAAAAGCTAAATGTTAATACAGTAATCATTAATCAAGTAATTGAGAAAGAACTACAAAGTTTTGCCAAGGTTTCTGGGGGAGAAATTTCACTATCAAGAGAAGCAGGAAAAACACTAAACGAAGCCTCTATCATCGCAAAAAAGATGGATGATGAATATGTGTCTATTGAGCACTTATTATTAGCCATCTTCAAATCTAAAAGTAAAATAAGTCAGATTCTAAAGGATAATGGGGTTACTGAAAAAGACTTAAAAAAAGCTATAGAGGAATTGCGTAAGGGTGGTAAGGTTACTTCACAAAGTGCTGAAGAAACCTATAATTCTTTAGAAAAATACGCCAAGAACCTAAATTCACTTGCAGATTCCGGAAAATTAGACCCAGTTATAGGCAGGGATGAAGAAATAAGAAGAATTCTACAAATACTTTCTAGAAGAACAAAAAACAACCCGATGTTAGTTGGCGAGCCAGGCGTTGGTAAAACGGCAATAGCAGAAGGTTTGGCGCATAGAATAGTACAAGGTGATGTGCCAGAAAATCTTAAAGAAAAAACTATTTATTCCTTAGACATGGGTGCGCTTATCGCTGGCGCTAAGTATAAAGGAGAGTTTGAAGAGCGCTTAAAATCTGTAATAAAAGAAGTTACATCTTCAGATGGGGATATCGTACTCTTCATTGATGAAATTCACACCTTAGTAGGTGCTGGCGGTGGTCAAGGAGCAATGGATGCCGCTAATATATTAAAACCCGCTTTGGCTAGAGGCGAATTAAGAGCTATTGGTGCAACAACTCTAGACGAATATCAAAAGTATTTTGAAAAGGATAAAGCGTTAGAAAGACGTTTTCAAAAAGTAGTTGTGGATGAACCTGATACTGAAAGTGCAATTTCAATCCTAAGAGGAATTAAAGAAAAGTATGAAGCACATCATAAAGTGCGTATCAAAGACGAAGCTGTTATTTCTGCGGTTGAATTATCGCAACGTTATATAACCAATCGGTTTTTACCAGATAAAGCAATCGATTTAATAGATGAGGCTGCTTCAAAGCTAAGAATGGAAATAAATTCAAAGCCAGAAGAGCTAGACGTTTTGGATAGAAAAATAATGCAACTAGAGATTGAAGTTGAAGCTATTAAAAGAGAAAATGATAGCTTTAAATTAAAATCTTTGAATTTAGAGTTGTCAAATTTTAAAGAACAACGAAATGAAATCTTTGCAAAATGGGAAAGCGAAAAAACAGTTGTGGACAATATTCAAAAAACAAAACATGATATAGAAACCTTTAAGCTAGATGCTGAAAGAGCTGAAAGAAATGGTGATTATGGAAAAGTAGCTGAACTCCGTTATGGAAAAATAAAAGAAGCTCAAGAACAACTTGATAAATTAAATGTAGAACTCCAAGAACAACAAAAATCAAGCACGCTTATTAAGGAAGAAGTAACCAATGAAGATATTGCTGAAGTAGTAGCAAAATGGACTGGTATTCCTGTGACAAAAATGTTGCAAAGTGAGCGTGAAAAATTATTGCAATTAGAAGATGTTTTACACAAAAGAGTTGTTGGACAAAATGAAGCTATTGAAGCGGTCGCAGATGCTATTAGACGCAGCAGAACAGGTTTGCAAGACACAAAAAAACCAATAGGTTCCTTCATGTTTTTAGGAACCACGGGAGTAGGTAAAACCGAGTTAGCAAAAACACTTGCCTCCTATTTGTTTGATGATGAAAGTGCGATGACTAGAATAGATATGAGTGAATATCAAGAACGTCATTCTGTAAGTAGGCTTGTAGGTGCACCCCCAGGTTATGTTGGTTATGACGAAGGCGGACAGCTTACAGAAGCAGTTAGAAGAAGACCATATTCGGTAATTCTTTTGGACGAAATTGAAAAAGCACATCCAGATACTTTTAATGTTTTACTACAAGTATTGGATGAAGGTAGACTAACAGATAATAAAGGGCGTATCGCCGATTTTAAAAATTGCATCATCATTATGACTAGTAATATGGGAAGCCATATTATTCAAGAAAAATTTGAAAACAATAAGGACATTAATAGTGCAACTGAAAGTGCTCGAATAGAAGTCTTAGGATTATTAAAAAAGACCATACGCCCAGAGTTTATAAATAGAATTGATGATATTATTATGTTTACCCCTCTTAATAAAGCAGATATTAAGCAGATTGTAGCAATACAATTAGAACAACTTAAAAAGATGTTGTTAAAGCAAAACATAACATTAGATGCTACAGATGAAGCAGTCGATTACTTAGCTAATAAGGGGTTTGATATACAGTATGGTGCCAGGCCAATAAAAAGATTAATTCAAAAAGAAGTTCTAAATAAGTTGTCTAAAGAACTTTTAGCTGGTACTATTAAAAATGAAAGCATCATATTAATAGACTCATTTGATAACAAACTTGTCTTTAGAAATCAAAAAGAGTTAGTAAAATAATTGTTTAATATTATTTTTTAATTAAAGGCATCCAAATTGGATGCCTTTTTTAATACCACACAGTATATATTTTTCTATATTAGCTAACACCAAACAGTTAATAATGTCTACCAAAGCCGAACGTACAACTCAATATATTATAGAAACTGTTGCGCCCATTTTTAACAAACATGGTTATGTAGGTACTAGTATGAGCCATTTAACTGAGGCTACTGGACTTACAAAAGGTGCCATTTACGGAAATTTTGAGAACAAAGAAGCGCTAGCCCTTGAGGCTTTTCAATTTAATAGATTGCTACTATTAAATAAAATAGACGAACTATTAAATGTAAGTGGTAACTCTCTCGATAAAATATACTCCTTAATTAATTTTTACAAACAATATGATGTTTTTACAATGCAGATGGGTGGTTGCCCTATATTAAATATTGGTATAGATGCACAACATAACAATTCTCTATTGGCAGCCGCTAATAAAGAAACTATAAAAGAGATTGAAGGTAAAGTCGCATTAGTAATTGAAGATGGTGTTAAAGCTAATGAGATGAAAATCCCTGTTCCTCCATTACAGTTTGCAAAACAATTGTATACTATACTAAATGGGGCGGTTGCAATGGCAACTATGACAAGAGACAGAAAGTATCTAGTAAATACAATAGCCTACTTAGAGCATTTAGTACAAAAAGAAGTGAAAAAATAGTTTACTTTCTTACTCTAAAAATCCAAGTCTTTCCTTGATATTTACCATTTAGATTACTATTTCTTGCTTTTCTAGCCTCCTCAATAGTATTGTATTTTCCTAAATAAACATAGTTGTATTTATTCTGGGTTCTATAGAATGATTTAGGCTCTAAGCCTTTATCGTTCATAGATTTCATAAAAGCATCGAAATACTTTTTAGTACCAAAAACATTTGCAATTAAATAAAAACCAGGAGTTAAACCTTCAATCGTAGTACTAGTAACTTCTTCATACTTCTCATTTGGCAAGACTTCAACTTCTTTCGTTTGTTCTAGCCTAGTTATACTATCTAAGCGATTACGTTCTCTTAAAATAGCAGCTTCTTTTTCTTTAGCCATGCTTATAGAGTCCATCCTTCTTTTTATTATTTCTTGCTCCAAAAATTTTCTTTGGCTTTCTTTTTCTGCTGCTATTCTATTCTGCTCTTCTAGTGCTTCTGCTTTTAGTTCTTTTTTACTTTTCTTCTTATTCTTAACTTCTTTTCTTGACTTTACTTTCTTCTCTTTTTCTACTTTTAACTGCTCTTTTGGCTCTTCTTTTGGTAGTTCTTTAACTTCTTCTTCAATTTCAAAACCAACTACTTTTTTTCTAATATCAACCTTACCAAAATGATAAGACGCAATTAACTCAAAAGTTGGGTCTTCATTATTAAGTTCAGTACTTGTTCCAAATTCAACCAAGCCTCCAATAGAAAAGTTGCCAAACAAAGTAGCTCCTATTCCACCAGATGGCCCATAAAAACTATTATATCCTCCTTGCACCCAAAATCTTGAAGTTGACAATAATACATTTCCTCCATACTGTATGTCATAATCAGGTATAGATTTTATGTACAATACTGGTCTAACAAAATTATTATCTATTGAAGGGAAAAGAACAACCGGGAAATCATTGCTAACTGTTCCAACAAAAACTTTGCTGTTTTTATTCATTTCACTTTGTGAAAAATTATAATCTACAGTATTTTCTAATGAAGCTCCAATATTAAAATTATCAATGTTCAAACGAATCCCTGGGGAAAATTGACCAATAAAACTGCTAGTTCCCGTCAACTCAGATACATCTGAGTCTGTATTAAACCTATCATCAGCTATTTCTTGCGTAAATAAATGAATATTTGCCCCAATAATAAGATTCATATTTGGTTGCAGTGAAAAAGATTGAGCAAAATTTAAAACACCACCTGTATTCAAAAAAGTTCCTGTATTATGCTGTAAAAAACCAATGCCAATTGCTGTTGAAGAACTTATAGTATGTGAGTAATTTAAAAATAGGCTTGTAGGGTCTCCATCTACAGTTTGCCATTGCCAACGAGTCCATAAAGAGAGTGCCCTTGGGTTATTCCAATCTAAAGTATAACTGGAGTTTAGTAAACTAGAATTAAACTGAGTTAAGGAATGTTGCCTAAAATCACTTGGCAAAAAGACCTCTTGACCAAATAGTTTACAACTTAATAATAGTAAAAAAGAAATGACTATAATTCTTTGCATGTAAAAAAACTAAAAATTAAATACTATTTTTAGGACAATCAAGTATATCTGAATATGAGAATTACAATGAAATTCAAAGGAATTAGTATATCAAAAGTTTATTTGTTTGTCTTAATAGCCGTGGGGATTGTCAGCTGTAATAATAAAGATACACAAATAAAAGCTGATCCAGTAGTGTCTACTTTTTATTTAATTAGACATGCAGAAAAAGATAGAACAGACGCTACAAACTCAAATCCAGAATTAAATCAAGATGGTTTAGGTAGAGCAATTAAATGGGCAGAAATTTTTGAACCAATTGATTTAGACATAATTTACTCCACCAATTATGAAAGAACCTCAATGACTGCTGCTCCAACATCCATAAAAAAAGATATTAATATAACTTATTACAATCCAAGTGATATAGACATTGAGGCCTTAAAGTCTGAAAACTTAAGTAAAGACGTTTTAATTGTAGGCCATAGCAATACAACCCCAGTAATGGTAAATAAGCTGTTAGGTTACGAAAAGTATGAATCTATGGATGATACAGACAATAGCAGTCTTTTTATTGTAAGAATAATAGATAGTGTCGCTACTGATATTCGACTTAATATGAATTAATTTAGTTTTGTAACTTTAATACTATCTAGTTCTATTTTTGAAAGTAATTCCAACTCTTTTACACCAAAAAGGCTGTCTATTTTATAGATAGATACTTCCTTATTTTTTGGTTTAAGATTGTTATAATCTACAAAGCGAATACCCTCAACATAACGCTCATTAAAAGCCTCTCTAAATCGAATTCCGCCACCATCAGTATAAAACTTATAGGCTAGATAATCTGCTTTAAACGTTTCTTTATTAAACCAATAAATATAAATATCATCAAAATCCTTACCCCCATTTTCTTGAGCGAAAGTGACCTTTACTTTGTAATAGGCTTTATTTTCTATTACAATTTCTCCCAAAAGTTCTTTCTTAACCGCAGTATCATTTAATCCAAAAGGTAGACGAGCGAAATAGTGTACAGAATTAACAGAATTTGAGTAACGGTTTGCAATAGAATCTGGAGTGTAAATTAAACTATCATTAAAATAGCGCTCAAAAGAATTATGCCTTTTAACATCAGTAATTCTTAGAGAGTCAGTAAAAGCTACTCTCTTTAAAACTTTCTTGCCTTTGCTATTTTCAGCAATGTATTTTTTACCCCTAAATAGAAAGGAAACTAGTTTTTTATTATGTAGCTTCCCACCACTAACTTCTATAGATTTATCAATAATCTCTTGGGCTGAAAACTCTTTTTTTGACTCCGTTTTACAAGAAGACAGAAAAGATAATACCATTAGAAAAATAATCTTATTCATACTGGGAGAATCGTTATATATTGCGTTTGTATTACAAGCATACAAATTTATAGTTCTTATTTTTGTACCACATGCAGAAAAACATTAACATTAAGAATAGACGTGCAAAATTTGATTATGAAATTTTGGATAAATACACTGCTGGTATTGTTCTTGGTGGTACCGAAATAAAATCAATACGTTTGGGGAAAGCCTCATTATCGCAAAGTTTTTGCGAATTTAATGATGCAGGTGAGCTTTTTGTGGTTAATATGCAGATAGATGAATACAGTTACGGTGGGCATTACAATCACAAACCTAAGGCTACACGTAAACTACTTTTAAATAAAAAAGAACTCAAAAAACTTCGTAGAGAGGTTACTACCTCGGGTAATACAATTGTTCCAATAAACTTATTTCTTAATGATAGAGGCCTAGCCAAAATAAATATTGGTTTAGCTAGGGGTAAAAAAGAATACGATAAAAGAGAAAATATTAAGGATAGAGATAATAAACGTAATCTATCCAGACTTAAAAAGAGTTTTAATAATTAGTTTTTATTCTCCAATAATGGTACAAATCTAAAATTACCAAACTCTTTCTTTTCAAACTCTTTTTCTGATTTACGCACGTACAATGTCATAATTTGTTCATCTATACCAACAGGTATTACTAGCCTACCTCCAACTCTTAGTTGAGAAAGCAAAGCTTTAGGCGTTTCTGGTGCTCCCGCTGTAACAATAATGCCATCAAATGGAGCTTCTGCATCTAAACCTTTATACCCGTCTCCAAAAATGACTTTTCTAGGGCGATACCCCATTTTATTAAAGAAGATTTTTGTTTTTTTAAATAATTCTTGCTGGCGTTCTATGGTAAAAACTTTAGCTTTTAATTGCAATAAAACAGCAGTTTGGTAACCACTCCCAGTTCCAATTTCTAGTATTTTATGATTAGGCTCTAATTGTAAAAGTTCCGTTTGAAAAGCTACTGTATATGGTTGCGAAATTGTCTGCTCTGCCCCTATTGGGAAAGCTTTGTCTTGATAAGCATGTGCCTCAAATCCACTGTCCAAAAACAAATGTCTGGGTATTTCTCGTATAGCATCTAATACCTTTTTATCTGTAACTCCTTTTGATGCAACAACTTCTGCAAGTTTATTGCGCATTCCTCTATGTTTTAAAGTATCTCGCATGTTCTGGTTTGGTTCACGAATTTAAAAAGTTCTTAGCGAACTTCATCAAAACGCTATCTCAAATTGATGCTATATCCGTATTTTTGAAAAAATTGAATTTTATGTTGAAAGTTGGTGTTCTAGGCGCAGGACATTTAGGGAAAATTCATCTTAGGTTACTTAACCAATCCAAAAAATATGAATTAGTTGGTTTTCACGATCCAGATGAAATCAATGGAAAAAAAGTAAGTGAGGAATTTGGCTATTCTTATTTTGAAAACATAAACCAATTAATAGATAGTGTTGATGTTGTTGACATTGTAACGCCTACTCTTTCTCACTATGACTGTGCAAAAAAGAGTATAGAAAAAGGGAAACATGTTTTTATTGAAAAACCAATAACAAACACGCTAAAAGAAGCTGAGTCACTTTTAGATTTAGCTAAAGAGAATGATGTAAAAGGGCAGGTTGGCCATGTTGAACGTTTTAATCCTGCATTTATAGCGGTTAAGGATAAGATTGTAAACCCAATGTTTATTGAAACACATAGGCTTGCAGAGTTTAATCCTCGAGGTACTGACGTGCCAGTGGTGTTAGATTTGATGATTCATGATATAGATGC
>CAYTRI010000006.1:19414-23228 GCA_964440105.1 uncultured Flavobacteriaceae bacterium | reverse complement strand
GCTGGAACTATGGGCAATGGTATCGCTCATGTTTTTGCGCAAAACGGTTTTAAAGTAAACTTGATAGATATCTCTCAAGACTCTTTGGATAAAGGTGTTGCAACTATCACTAAAAACTTAGATAGAATGTTAGCCAAAGATCGTATCTCTGAAGATGACAAAAAAAACACACTCTCAAACATTACCACTTTTACAGAATTAAAAACTGGTGTTCAAAATACAGATTTGGTTGTAGAAGCGGCTACTGAAAATCTAAACATTAAACTAGAGGTTTTTAAACAGTTAGATACGCTGTGTGGTTCAAAGACGATTTTAGCCACAAATACATCTTCTATTTCAATAACACAAATTGGTGCAGCTACTAATCGTCCAGAAAAGGTAATAGGAATGCACTTTATGAATCCTGTTCCAATAATGAAACTGGTAGAAATTATAAGAGGTTATAGTACTTCTGATGAAATCACTAGTACTATCATGGAGCTTTCAAAAAAACTTGGAAAAACACCTACAGAAGTTAATGACTACCCTGGTTTTGTAGCTAATAGAATTTTAATGCCTATGCTTAATGAAGCAATAGAAACATTATACAATGGAGTTGCTGGAGTAAACGAAATTGACACTGTAATGAAATTGGGTATGGCACACCCCATGGGGCCGCTACAACTTGCAGATTTTATTGGCCTAGATGTTTGTCTTTCTATTTTAAATGTAATGTACGACGGATTTAAAAACCCTAAATATGCCCCTTGTCCTTTGCTCGTAAATATGGTAATGGCGGGTAAATTAGGCGTTAAATCTGGCGAAGGGTTTTATGATTACTCAGAATCTAGAAAAGCAGAGAAAGTGTCATCTCAATTTAGTTAGTAAAAATGGCAACTATAAAACCGTTTAAGGCTATCCGTCCAGTTAAAGACAAAGCTGCATTTGTAGCTTCACGTTCATACGAGGAATATGAAGAAGATGAGTTACAATCAATACTAAAATTCAACCCCTTTTCGTTTCTACATATCATTAATCCTGGGTTTAAGTTTGATAAATCCATTACTGGTAAAGAACGATTTAAATTAGTGCATAATAGATATCTAGAGTTTTTAGAGGATGCCGTTTTTGACAAAGATGAAACACCATCCTTATATCTCTATGAAATAACCAATGGAAATTTTAAGAGCCTTGGCTTGTTCTGTGCCACCAGTGTAGATGATTACAGAAATAACATTATAAAAAAGCACGAGAATACTATTGAAAAAAGAGAAATACTTTTTGCTGATTATTTAAAAACTGTTGGCTTTAATGCCGAGCCAGTTTTAATGACTTACAAAGACAATGCTGTTATTGCTAGCATTTTACAAGAAGAAATAAATAGTGAACCTCTTTACAATTTTACAACCACTGATAAAATTAAGCACCAGCTTTGGAAAATAGATAACAACAAAACAATAGAAGGGTTAAAGAACGAATTTAAAAAAATGGATGCCTTGTATATTGCAGATGGTCATCACAGAAGTGCATCATCAAACCTGTTAGCCAAAGAATTAAGTGCTACTAATAAAGAGCATTCTGGTAATGAGTCATATAATTATTTTATGAGCTATTTAATTCCAGAATCTGAAGTAAAAATTTACGAATTTAATCGCATGGTTAAAGATTTAAAAGGTCTTTCTAAGGAAGAGTTTTTAATAAAACTAGATACTTATTATCGTATTGAAAAAAGAAATGATGGTGTATATAAACCTACCCAAAAACATCATTTTAGCATGTATTTAGACGGTGATTTTTACTCGCTGTATTTACGAAAGAAAGTATATCAATTTACAGATTCTTTAAGTGAATTAGATACGCAAATACTATATAAAACAATATTGGAGCCTATATTAGGTATTTCTGACCTTAGGAATGATAAGCGTATTTCTTATGGTTATGGAAAGTTTAACCTTCTTAAAATGAAGGATAGTATTGATAATGGTGATTTTATGGTTGGATTTGGGCTAGTTCCTATTACTGTTGCTGAAATTAAAGCAATTGCAGACGCAGGATTGGTGATGCCGCCCAAAAGCACCTATATAGAACCTAAACTTAGAAGTGGTCTTACTATCTATGAAATATAAATACTTTCTATGTCAATTCCTGTTAATTTAACTCAAATAAAAAAATCAATTCCAGAACAAGTTATCCTTGTGGCGGTTTCAAAAACCAAACCCAATGAAGATATCATAGAGGCGTATAAGATAGGGCAAAGAGTCTTTGGTGAAAACAAAGTTCAAGAGATGACCCAGAAATGGGAAGCACTACCAAAAGACATTGAATGGCATATGATTGGGCATGTACAGCGCAACAAAGTTAAATACATGGCGGAGTTCGTTTCATTAATTCATGGTGTAGATAGTTTCAGACTACTAAAAGAAATTAACAAACAAGGGGCAAAACACAAACGCATTATCCCTTGTCTTTTACAAATGCATATTGCTGAAGAGGATACCAAATTTGGATTGGATAAAGCAGAATTAAAAAAGATTATCGATTCTGATGAATTTAAGTCTATGGAAAATATTAAAATTCAGGGTTTAATGGGTATGGCAACATTTACAGATGATGAAAGACAAGTTAGAAAAGAATTTAAAGCCCTAAAATCCATATTCAAAAAATTAAAATTAGCACTCCCAAGCATTGACACACTATCAATGGGTATGAGTGGTGATTATAAAATTGCCATAGAAGAAGGCAGTACAATGGTGCGTATAGGAAGTAGTATCTTTGGAGCTAGAAATTATACTTAATAAACAATTGCGAAGTTCATGTATGCCATTCTAGACATAGAAAGCACTGGGGGAAAATATAATGAGGAAGGCATTATGGAAATTGCAATCCACCGTTTTGATGGCCATAAAGTTGTGGATAAATTTATAAGCCTTATAAATCCTGAACGGGATATTCAACCATTTGTAGTAAACCTTACTGGAATTAATAATAAGATGTTAGTTACGGCACCTAAGTTTCATGAGGTTGCCAAACGAATTATTGAAATTACTGAAGGTGCCGTACTAGTGGCTCATAATGCTCAATTTGATTATCGAATTCTACGTACCGAATTTAGAAGGTTGGGGTATGATTTTCAACGAAAATCCTTGTGCACGGTAGATTTATCTAAAAAATTGATTCCAGAAGCCGAATCTCATAGCCTCGGAAAGTTGGTCCGTTCTTTAGGAATAGCGGTTAGTGATAGGCACCGAGCAAATGGCGATGCGCTTGCAACACTAAAGCTCTTTAAATTACTCCTAAATAAAGATTCCGAAAAAACTATAATCGCAGAAGTAATACGAGAAGAAACCTTGGGTGAACTTTCACCAAATCAATTAGACATAGTAGATGAGCTTCCATCAGAAACGGGCGTATACTATATGCACGATAAAAATGGTGACATTCTTTTTATTGGTAAATCAAAAAATATAAAAAAAAGAGTGAATCAGCATTTTACTAATGTTGGGGCGCTAGCAAGAAAATTACAAAAAGAGACCAAGAAAGTTACTTTTGAAAAAACAGGAAGCGAGCTTATTGCACTTCTTAAGGAACATCATGAAATTAAAAAGAATTCACCCACCTACAACGACAAAAGGAGAAGAAAGGGGTTTTCGCATGGTATTTATGTGTTTGAAAATAAATCTGGGGTTCTTTCTTTAAAACCAGAAAGAGCAAATGGTCAACCAAAGCGTTTAGGGAGTTTTAATAGCATGAGAGCATCTCAAAATTTTCTTAGCAAAGTATCCGAAGAATTTGAATTAAACGAGGTCTCGAATAATCCTGCTATCAATGAAAAAGT
>CAYTRI010000006.1:14043-19314 GCA_964440105.1 uncultured Flavobacteriaceae bacterium | reverse complement strand
ATTGTTAGTGTTTTGCTTGTAATGCTTGAAAGCGTTGATGAAATTGACAAAAAGTATCACAACCTTTTACTAACTTTTGAATGGATAATTACCATCTTTTTTTCTTTTGAATACATTGCACGAGTAGTAAGTATTAAAAAACCTTTTAAATATATCTTTAGCTTTTATGGAATTATCGATTTCATATCTACAATTCCGTTATACCTATCCTATATTTTTGCCGGTTCGCAAGTGTTACTTGCAGTAAGAGCATTTAGGTTACTGCGCATATTTCGTATTTTAAAACTTGTGAAGTTTTTGGGTGAAGCGTCACAACTTAAAGAAGCGTTAAAAGCAAGTCGAACCAAGATTGCTGTTTTTATATATGTAGTGTTGATATTGTCGGTTATTATGGGAACCATAATGTACCTTATAGAAAGTGACGAGGCTGGCTTTACAAGTATCCCAAGAAGTATTTACTGGACTATAGTTACCCTAACCACTGTGGGTTATGGGGATATTGCACCACAAACCAATCTAGGGCAGTTTATTGCTACAATAATTATGGTCCTTGGTTATGGAATTATTGCAGTACCTACTGGCATTGTAACGGTAGAATTTTCTAAAAACGGTAAAAAAAATACTAAAGCCTCAAGTATTGTACACACCAGTACACAGGTTTGCGAAACTTGCGCAGCAGAAGGTCATAAAGATAACGCTAAGCACTGCTACAACTGCGGAGATGAAATCATATGAGCGCTAAATTATTAATAGCAGTTGTAGGGCCCACTGCAATAGGTAAAACAAAATTAGCAATAGCATTAGCGCAACACTATAAAACAGAAATTCTATCTGCAGATTCAAGGCAATTTTATAAAGAAATGCAAATAGGAACAGCAGTTCCTTCCACTGAAGAATTAAAAGCAATTAAACATCATTTCATTCAGCACAAAAGTATTTTCGAAGCATATTCCGTTGGTGATTTTGAAAAAGAAGCTGTCAACAAATTAAATCAATTATTTAAAAACAATGATGTCGCAGTTATGGTTGGTGGTAGTGGGCTTTATGTTGATGCAGTTGTAAACGGTCTAGATGATTTTCCAAAAGTTGCCCCAGAGATTAGGAAAAAACTCAATATAGAGTTAAAAACAAAAGGAATTAAAAGTTTACAGGAAAGACTAAAGGAATTGGATATTGATTATTACAAAAAAGCAGATATAGAAAATCCGCATCGTATAATCCGAGCTCTAGAAATTTGCATTGGTACAGGAAAGCCCTACTCCGCTTTTTTAAATAAAAAGAAAAAAATTCGCAACTTTAAAACTGTATACATTGGCTTGCAAGCTGAAAGGGAGCAAATCTATAACAGAATCAATCAACGTGTTGATTTAATGATGAATAAAGGTTTATTAAGAGAAGCCAAACTGCTTTATCCCCACAGCGGTTTAAATGCGCTACAAACCGTAGGTTATAAAGAATTATTCTCTTTTATAGATAATAAATGGTCTATAGACACAGCTATTGAAGAAATAAAGAAGAATACACGACGATTTGCTAAACGGCAATTAACCTGGTATCGCAAAAATGCTGCGATATTTTGGGTGAATTTTGATTTGGAACATAAAGAAGTTTTAGATAGTTTCGAGAAACACCTGGAATCAGTGTTAAATGAATAAAAGCATTTTTTACATAATGGGGGTTTCTGGTACAGGGAAAACTACCATAGGAAATCTATTATCACAAGCTTTAGATATTCCTTTTTTTGACGGAGACGATTTTCATCCTCAAACGAACATTGATAAAATGGCATCTGGTCAAGCCTTAAATGATGATGACAGGTATGACTGGTTAGCAGCTCTTAATCAACTTGCTAAAAACAATAAAACAAAAGGAGCAATTATAGCATGTTCAGCCTTAAAAGAAAAGTACAGAGTGCAATTGAGTAATAAAATAGAAGTAAAAACTGTCTTTATTTATTTGAAAGGCACATTTGATGAAATAAAATCTAGACTAGACAGTCGGGAAGGCCATTTTATGACTTCAGCTCTATTAAAATCTCAATTTGATACTTTAGAACCACCAACGGAAGCAATTACAGTCTCAATCATTCAAACACCAAAACAAATAATCAAAGAAATTCTAAATCATCTAAAATGATTGAATACAACTTAATTATAGGAGTTTTAGCTGGTATCGCTATACTTCTATTCCTTATTTTAAGATTAAAGATAAACGCATTTATTGCCTTATTAGTAGGTAGTATTACAGTAGGTTTAATAGCTGGTTTAGATGCATCCCAAATTATTAAAACCATTCAACAAGGAATGGGAAATACATTAGGGTTTGTAGCAACAGTAGTAGGTCTTGGGGCAATGTTTGGAGCTATTTTAGAAACTTCAGGGGGCGCAAAAGCAATAGCCAATTTCATGATTGCAAAATTTGGCCTTAAAAATGCGCCAACTGCAATGGTTATTTCTGGTTTTCTAATTGCGATACCTGTTTTTTTTGATGTAGCCTTCATCATCTTAGTACCAATGATATATGCACTACAACGAAAAACTGGGAAATCATTGCTACTATATGCTATTCCACTTTTAGCAGGGTTGGCAATAACACACGCATTCATCCCTCCTACTCCTGGACCAATTGCAGTTGCAGATATTATTGGTGCAGAACTTGGTTGGGTTATTTTGGTTGGTTTTATTGTTGGTATTCCTACAGCGTTACTAAGCGGTTTAATTTTTGGAAAGTATATTTCCAAGAAAATACATGTAGAAGCTCCAGAAGAAGTTACGTCTGATGAAAAAGTAATGTTGCCAAATATTGGATTAACATTGCTAATTATAGCTATACCAATTATTTTAATCCTTTTCAATACTATTACAGCAAGTGGTATATTAGGAATTGAAAATAAAACAGTTTTAAACAGTATTGCTTTAATAGGTCACCCATTTTCCGCACTTATAATTGCAAATTTTTTAGCATGGTACTTTTTTGGAATAAGAAGGGGCTTTACAAAAGATCAACTATTTAAAATATCTAGTAAATCTTTAGCGCCTGCAGGAACTATTATCTTGCTAACTGGGGCTGGCGGTGTTTTTAAACAAGTTCTAACAAATACTGGTGCTGGCGAGCTTTTGGCAACTTCTTTAAGTAATATAGGCTTTCCTGTTTTAGCTTTTGCTTTTGTAAGCGCCGCTATAGTTCGTATTATTCAAGGTTCTTCTACAGTAGCTATGATAACTTCTGCTGGATTAATATCTCCTTTATTGGTAAATGCAGAATTAAGTCCAATACAGCTAGCCTGTATGGTCATTGCTATTGCATCTGGAGCTAGTATATTCTCTCATGTAAATGATAGTGGTTTTTGGCTTGTTGGTCAATATCTGGGGATTTCTGAAAAGCAGACTTTTAAATCATGGACGATGATGACTACGATTTTAGCTTTTACAGGTATTATTACAGTATCAATCTTGTATCTATTATTATAAAATAAAGAAACCGCCAATTGGCGGTTTCTTTATTTTATGTGCAAGGATGTTTTTACTCTCCCTCAACTTTAACTACCAAACGGAATCCTTCTCCATGAATATTCAAAATTTCTACAACATCATCACGTTTTAAATACTTACGTAATTTAGCTATATAAACATCCATACTTCTGGAGGTAAAATAATTATCGTCTCTCCAAATTTTAGTCAATGCCAATTCTCTTGGCATTAAATCATTTTCATGTAAAGCTAAAAGACGTAATAATTCATTTTCTTTAGGCGAAAGCTTAGAAGGCTCTTCGTCTTTGTATTTTAAGAACCGTAGCTTAGAATTTAAATGGAAGTTTCCAATTTTAAATTCGAATTGCTTACTATCTGCTAAAGTATTAGATGCTTTTCTTTGAAGTATTGCTTTAAGTTTCATTAAAAGTACTTCAGAATCAAAAGGCTTATTTAAATAATCATCTGCTCCAGCTTTATATCCTTTCAAAACATCTTCTTTCATGGTTTTAGCAGTTAGGAATACTATTGGAACATTTTCGTTCTTTTCACGTATTTCTTTCGCTAAAGTGAAACCATCTTTATAAGGCATCATAACATCTAAGATACAGACATCATAATTATCTTTTTTAAACTTTTCAAAGCCTTCCATTCCATTCTTTGCAAGAACAACATCAAAGTCATTCATTTGCAAGTAATCCTTCAAGACAATTCCAAAATTTGGATCATCTTCCACCAAAAGTATTTTCTTGTTTTCTGTTTCCATATTTTTTTAAATTAAAGGTAGTTTAATATAAAAAGTGCTTCCTTTTCCTTTTTCACTCTCAACATAAACTTCACCTTGGTGATCATCTATTATTTTCTTCACATATGCCAGGCCTAATCCATGACCTTTTACATTGTGTATATTTCCTGTGTGTTCTCTATAGAACTTTTCAAAAACCTTTTTTAATACAGCCTTACTCATTCCTGAACCTTGGTCCTGTATCTTAATTATTATATTATTCTTTGCTTTTTCTGTAGACACATCAATCTTTGGAGCTTCTGGAGAATATTTAACCGCATTATCCAAAACATTTACAATAACGTTGGTAAAATGCATCTCATTAGCTAAAACATCTGATCTTTCTGAATCTAAATGTGTTTTAACATACCCTCCTCTATCTTCAACAATTAGTTCTACATGAGCAATCGCATCATTTATTATTTCATGTGCATCAACCCTATCTTTATTTATATCTAATTGATTTTTTTCAAGTTTAGATATTCTTAAAACATTCTCAACTTGGGCATGCATTCGCTTATTTTCATCCCTAATCATTCCCAAATACCGCAAAACCTTTTCTTTATCATCAATTGACTTTGGGTTTCTTATGGCTTCTACAGCTAAATTTATTGTGGCGATTGGCGTCTTAAACTCATGCGTCATATTATTTATAAAATCAGATTTTATTTCAGAAATCTGCTTTTGTTGAATTAATTGGTAAATAGCACTAGAATATGCTATGATTATAACAAGAACAAATATTAATGACAAAACTGCCATAGTCATGATACTGCCCATCAAAAATTTCTTTTTGTCGGGAAAAGATAATAATAGCGCAAAATCTGTTACCCCTTCACTATCTCTAAAAATAGGTGTATCGTAAATAATTGTATTCTTAAATTTAAATTTTTTAGATTTTATTTTAGTGGGGAAACCACTACTATAAACACCGTATTCAAAATTAATATCGATACCTCTATTTTCAAGTTCTCTACTCAAGGATAACTGTATTTCTTGATTAGATACTCTATCATG
>CAYTRI010000006.1:0-13943 GCA_964440105.1 uncultured Flavobacteriaceae bacterium | reverse complement strand
ACATCTTCAACCGCATTCGAAAATTGCTCTTCCTTATCTTCAACAGACTGCTTAATCCAGTAGACTTGAACAGAAATGATTCCGATAAGCGAGAGGCTCATTAAGATGACGAGAAGAACAAAACGCTTCTTGTTCATTATGGTAAAATTAAAAATTTAACATTTAGGGGATTTCCCGTTTAACCTAACCTTAACAAAAATGTTAAAATTTTGCAGTTATTTAGCCTCAGAAAGTAATTGGTCGTGAATGCTTTTAATACTTTCAGTTGTTTTCGCTAAATCTATATTATCAATAACATAATCGGCTAAATTTAGTTTTTCATCGTCCGAAAGCTGATTGTCAATCCTCTGTAATACAGCACTTTCAGGAACAGAATCACGGCTTATTACTCTAGCAATACGTACGGATACTGGAGCAGTAACCAGAATTACTTTATCATAATTACCCTCAGACTTATTCTCAAAAATTAATGCGCTTTCTTGAACAACATATTTGCTGTTTTGTTTAACGCACCATGCCTTAAAATGCTTTTTTACTTCTGGATGAACGATTTCATTTAATTTAGATAACAATTCATCATCTTTAAAAACCTTGTTTGAGATATATTCTCGATTTAAAGTATTTTCTCTGTAAGCCTTTTTACCAAGCAATGTTTCTATTGATTTTCTTAGGGTTGCAGAAGTATTCATTAAAAGCTTTGCTTCTTTATCAGAATCGTAAACTGGAACTCCTAATTCTTTAAAAAGTTGAGCAATAGTACTTTTACCACTCCCTATACCACCTGTTAAGCCTACAATCATAATTTTTCCAAAACAAATTCAACCTGATTAGTCAATAATTGTACCGAATAGACATGGTCAGGCTTTCTCTTAAGTTGAACATTTAAATATTTTGCAGTATTACCAGACAAAGATTCATAATCAACTAACAATTCAAAATCTGAAGGTTTCATCGTCTTTAAATTATCCACACCTGCCTTACAAACCAATTTAATTTCATTTGGAAATGTTTTAATACGATATCCACTAGGGATATTCTCTGCCCCAACTGAAATTATAAACTCACGTTCAGAAAATTCAACCACTTTACCAGATACCTCTACTGTCTCTTGAAGCAATATCATATTCTGAGCATCTGGTTTTAATAATGTGAGCTCCTCTTTAAAACTATTAGATAATTCACTTAGTACCAATGGAGATGTAGAAACCTTATTAATCTTAGCGACCAATTTTGCTGGTCCTTTTATAGTAGCTGTTTTAGGATTAAGCGCTAATGCTCCTTCTAAAATGTGATTAGGTGCTACTTCAATTGTGACATTAGGGTTTATAGGCACTTCTTTTAAGATGACTTTATACAAATCCACAAAAAAAGTATCTTTTTCAAGTTCTAATAACGAAACCGTGTTTGAAAGTTGTCTCTCAAACTGAGTTTTTAACTCTGTTTCCGTTAAAAAGTAATTGTCTTTTAGGTAATTTATTTTCTGTAAATCAACTTTAATTTTCTTCTTATTTATACCATAGCCAAGAAATTGAAAGCCACTAGCTCTTACTTTTGCAACGGTATAGTCTTTTTCTAAAGTATTTAATAGTAGTGTGTCTGGAAAATTTATGTAATCTAATTCAAAAGTAGCACGCGACTCATAAGACCCAGATAACTTACTTATACTCCAGGCCAAAATAGAGCAAATCAAAAACAGTAAAAAGACTTTTACTTTTCTGCTGTTGAGTCTGTCTATTATTTTTTTTAGCAAATTCAGTGTTTTTTAAAGAATAGTTTGGGTAACAATTCTTCAGCTTCCTTATTGTTAAAGTTAAGCAAGAAGGTGGACTTTAAAAAACCCCAGCCATAACCCAAAAACTGAATAAGTGTGGCAAAAATAGAAAGCAATGCTATTGCTAGATTTCTATTCTTTAATAACGAATCAATAAAAATCAATAAAAAATAGATACTATAACACCAAATTGGCCATGGAAAACCAAACAGGTAGAGAGGAATTGACACAAGCAATCCTAAAGTAAAAAGAGTAGGAAACCAGTACGTTAGTCTACCAGTACCTGGATGCCATTTATTTAAAATTGGCCTTACCATTCCAAACTTATTTACTTGCTTATAAAATTTACTCCAATCAATTCTGCGTTTATGGTATACAAATGCATCAGGGAACAACCGGGTGTTATATCCTGCTTTCCATATTCTAAAGGTCAAATCAGGATCTTCTCCAGGGTGAATATTTCCAAAACCTTGTGTAGCCACAAAAGCTTCTTTAGAAATACCCATATTAAAACTTCGAGGTTGAAACTTATCTAAAGCTTTCTTATTACCTCTTATGCCGCCTGTGGTAAACAAAGAGGTCATTACATAGTTAATTGCCTTCTGTATTAATGAAAATGATTCATGGGCTGCATCTGGTCCTCCATAACAATGTACATACTCCTTTTCTAGTTCTTTGGTAGCTTTAGCTAAATATTGAGGTGGAATAATACAATCTGAATCTAAAACAATAAAATAATTACCTTTTGCTCGTTGCATTCCATAATTCCTAGAATCACCAGGCCCAGTATTTTTCTTTTGATAGTAGGATATCTGAAGTTGATTACTGAATTTTTTTACAACATCCTCCGAACTTAGTGTAGAGCCGTCTTCTACCAAAACAACCTCAAAAGGCTTATCAAACTCTTGCTTTGAAAGGCTCTCTAGCAATTCTTGAACCTCCTCTGGCCTGTTAAAAACAGGAATAATAAATGAAAAACTTAATTCGCGCATACGCTTTTAAATACGAAAGCCATCCTATTCTGGATGGCTTTCAAAAAAATTAAATCGTATTATTCTGTGAATTCATCAATTACTTCTTGACTAACCCCAGTATTAGAGAAGCCACCATCATGAAACAAATTCTGCATGGTCACTTTTTTTGTCAAATCTGAAAATAAAGAGATAGTATAATCAGCGCAATCGGCTGCAGTTGCATTACCTAATGGAGACATTTTTTCTGCATAGCTAATAAATCCATCAAATCCTTTTACTCCTTGCCCAGCAGTAGTAGGTGTTGGAGATTGAGAAATTGTATTAACTCTTACCTTCTTTTCCTTTCCAAAGAAATAACCAAAACTACGTGCAACAGACTCTAAATAGGCCTTATTATCTGCCATATCGTTGTAATCAGGAAAAGTACGCTGTGCCGCCATATATGTTAGAGCAACAATACTACCCCATTCACTCATAGCATCAGCTTTATAAAGGGATTGCATTACTTTATGAAAAGAAAGTGCAGAAACATCCCAACCTTTAGTTGTAAAATCATATTTCTCATCGGTATAAGCACGTCCTTTTCTAACGTTTACTGACATCCCAATAGAATGGAGAACAAAATCTAATTTTCCACCAAGTATTTCTACAGATTTTGAAACTAAATTCTCTAAATCTTCTTCGCTAGTAGCATCTGCAGGAACAATTTGAGAACCAGTTTTCTCAGCTAGAGTATTTATTTGACCCATTCGCATTGCTATAGGAGCATTTGTCAACACAAAAGTTCCTCCTTCTTCATGAACTCTTTCAGCAGTTTTCCAAGCGATAGAATTTTCATCCAATGCGCCAAAAATAATGCCTCTTTTACCTTTTAATAAATTATAACCCATCTATTTTATTGTTGGTTTGAGCGGCAAAGATAGCAATTTGGGTACTCATTTAACACTAGTATTAAACCAAAAATGAGTGCTTGTATTAATGATTTGATTCTAGTAGTTCTTTTGCATGAGCCACTGCAGAGGCAGATAATGATTTTCCACCCAGCATTTCGGCTAGCTCATTAACACGTTCTTCTTTACTAAGCATTTTCATGTGTGTAGTAGTGGTCGCAGACCCTTCTTCTTTAAATACTTTATACTGGTATAAGCCTTTTGATGCCACTTGTGGTAAATGTGTAATAGAGAAAACTTGCATATTAGCACTCATCGCTTGCATAATCTCTCCCATCATATTAGAAATTTCACCAGATACCCCAGTATCAATCTCATCAAACATTAGGGTTGGTAAATGCTCATATTCAGCTAGAATAGATTTAATGGTAAGCATTATTCGAGATAACTCACCACCTGAGGCAACTTTTTTTAACTCACCGTACGTGCTCCCTTTATTTGCAGAAAAAAGGAAGGTTAAATCATCTTTACCGTTAGAAGTAAAGTTCTCTGAAGGGGTAACTGTTATCTTAAATGTTGCCGAAGACATTCCTAAAACTGAAAGTTTTTCTAAAAGCAATGTTTTTAGTTTAGGTATGATGGCGTTACGTCTTTCCCTAATTTCTTTAGCAATAGTGTTTAATTCTCCTTCTCTCTTAATTAAAGTCTCTTGTTTTTCTTCAATTCTAGATTCAATATTTATAGAAGCGTCTACTTTAATAGCTAAATCTTCTCTTATTTGTAACAAATCTTCTACTGTTGTTACTTGGTGTTTTTTTAATAAACCATGTAATAATTGAAGTTGATTGTTAACTTCTTCCAGTCGACTAGGGTTTGCCTCTACCCTATCTTGTTGTAATTCTAATTCACTTGCGATATCTGTAATTTCTATAGCAATAGATTGCACTCGTTCATTAAGGCTTTCAAATTGCTTACCAAATCCTTCTAAATGCTGGGAAATTTGCTGTAATTGAGAAATACTATTTAAAACCCCTACTTGTTCATCATTCAATACTAGATAAGCACTTGATAATTGCTCAAGGATTACCTCTACATTATTCAGTTCTTCATATTCAGATTCTAATTTTTCCTGAATTCCAACTGTTAATGGCGCACTTTCTAATTCTTGGTACAAGAAACTATTATAATCTAGTTCCTTTTCCGCATTCGACTGAAAATCAATTAATTCCTGTAATTCTTTTAAAGTATTCTGATACTTTTTAAGTGATGCCGAATAGTTTTCTAGATTGTTGGTGTTTTCGGCCAAAGCATCAATCACTTTCATCTGAAAGTCATTATCTGTTAAGCGTAATGTTTGATGTTGAGAATGTATATCTACAAGTTGTTCTCCTAATCCTGAAAGTATATCTAGAGTAACCGGAGTATCATTTATAAAAGCTCTTGATTTTCCGCTAGGCAAAATCTCACGCCTTAAAATAGATTCGTTCTCGTAATCTAAATTGTTAGTGTCGAAAAAGGAATGTAATTCGTACCGTTGGACATTAAAAGAAGCCTCAATAATACATTTTTCATCTTTTCTTTTTAAAGAAGATAAATCCGCTCTCTTACCCAAAACAAGAGAGAGAGCACCTAATAAAATAGATTTTCCTGCTCCTGTCTCTCCGGTTATAGTCGTAAAACCTCTGGTAAACGAAACGTCTAAATCGTCTATTAAAGCATAATTTTTAATGGAAAGTTGGGTAAGCACTGCACTTTAATTTAGAACGCAAAGATATGTGTTCTAAAGCTAAAAAAACTAATACTCTATTTGGCTCCAAGTATTAGAATAGAATGGTGCTACATTATTTAAAGTTTCTTTGAGCTTTACAATATCAACTTTAGGACCGTCTGAGAAAATACTTTGTATTTCTTCAGATTTTGCATCAAAAAAAGTTTGAATTAAAAAGGCATTTGGTCTTCTTTTGATAAGCGTTTCAAACAAACGCAAACTCCCAGCTACAACTTGTTTACCTGTACTATTGTTATCGCTCATTATATCCATACCCTTTCTATGATAGTTATACATAGCAATCCTGTATTCCCTAAAGGTATTGGACAATAAGTTGTCCACTAAATCAAAACGGGTTCTATTATCCTGTGCTGACTGCGACCAACCCGAAAAATTACTTCCTTGAGCTTGGGTCACTATATTTTGTGCTTGTCTGTAATAATCATCTCCTCCTTGTAAAGAAAAAGTATCTGCATCTAGGCCTAGCATTATATAAACGTAATATGAAATAACACCAATCAAATTAGAATCGAAACTATTGGTGTTAAAAATTAAAGGTTGAAATTCTTGATACCTAAAATTGAAAGAGTTGTCTTTATAATTAAATATTGGTGTCTCGTAGGAGGTATTGTAAACGGGTCGTGAAGATTGTAGTTGAATTGTAGCATCGAAACGGTCACCTTCTCCTTTGGTAATAGTAATAAACATCCTGGCGTTTAACTTCTCGTTCTCCTTAAAGGTACGGTTGGTCCATTTTGTCTTGTTTACAAAATCGTTAAGTGAACGTTCTAAAGTTTTAAAAACCTCAGGGCGTGTTTGAAGCACTTGATCATAATTCACTGTTATTTCACAGCTTAATTCTTGACCAACCAAAACGATTGAAAAAAGCAAACAACCAAGTAAGGATAAATACCTACGCATGAATTCTTGAGATAATTTCAGACCATATATCTGAGGCAACTTCAGCCTTTGTCTTAAGTTCAAACGCTTTTACATTCGAATTCTTATCTATGAAAGTAACTTTATTTGTGGTGCTCCCAAAACCAGCCCCTTTATCTTGCAAAGAGTTTAAAACGATGGCATCTAAATTCTTACGTTGCAGCTTACTTTTTGCGTTTTCAACTTCATTATCAGTCTCTAAAGCAAAGCCAACTAAAAATTGATGTTTCTTTTGTTCTCCCATAGAAAACAAAATGTCTTTGGTTCTTACCAAATCCACCTGTAAACCATCACCTTTCTTCTTAATTTTCTGTTCTGCAATTGTTTTGGGTCGATAATCAGCAACCGCAGCAGCACTTATAGCTATATCAACAGTTTGGTAATGGTTATGCACTACATTATACATTTCTTCAGCAGAGGTAACCCTTATCAATTCTATACCATAATGTTCAATCGATAAATTTGTTGGCCCTGATACTAAATATACTTTAGCACCTAGGTCAGCAGCTTTTTTAGCCAATTCAAAACCCATAGTGCCAGAAGAGCGATTGCCTAAAAAACGAACGGGGTCTATTGCTTCATGCGTTGGCCCTGCAGTAATCAAAACTTTCTTTCCAGAGAGTGAAAGTCCTTCTGAAAGATGTTGTTGTAAGAAAGTAATAATATTTACAGGTTCTGCCATACGGCCTTCACCCGATAACCCACTTGCTAACTCTCCAGATTCGGCAGGAATCATGATGTTATCAAAACTTTGTAATTTATCAAAGGATACTTTAGTAGATGGATGTTTGTACATATCTAAATCCATTGCCGGCGCAAAATATACTGGGCACTTAGCAGATAAATAGGTAGCAAGCAATAAATTATCGCTAGTACCATTAGCCATTTTAGAAAGTGTGTTGGCAGTAGCGGGAGCTATTAGAAAAATATCCGCCCATAATCCTAATTCTACATGATTGTTCCATGATAAACTTCCGTCTTTTTCATTAACAAAATCTAGTAGTACTGGATTCTTTGATAAGGTTGAAAGCGTAAGTGGAGAAACAAAAGAGCTGGAGCTACTTGTCATTATAACTTTGACAGTAGCTCCAGCTTTTATAAGTAATCGTACAAGAAAGGTTGTTTTATAAGCAGCAATCCCTCCAGTAATACCTAAAAGGACATTTTTACCACTTAACATAGAACCAATTTAAGATTTTAGGCGTCTTTCTCAGTATTTCTGTAATAGATTTTATCCTCTAACCACTCATGAACGGCAAGTGCATGTGGCTTAGGTAGTTTTTCGTAAAACTTAGAAACTTCTATCTGCTCTTTGTTTTCAAAAACTTCTTCTAAACTATCACTATATGTTGCAAACTCCTCTAACTTTTCTAATAATTCCTTTTTAATTTCAGAATTAATTTGAATGGCTCTTTTTGAAGCAATTGAAATAGCTTCATAAATATTATCTGTTTTCTCATCAAACTCATTCTTATTATGAGTTACTGTAGAAACTGGAGCTTTAGTGTTTTTTAAATCGTTCATTTTAAATCTATTATAAATTCTTATTTGGCATTATCTTGAAAGCCTTCTAATCTTTTTGTTATTTTTTCGTAGAGGTCAGTTGCCTCCTTTTCATACTTTGTCTCAGGATATGATTTTCTTAGCGAATTGTATGCATCCATAGCCTCATTTAAACGTTCTTGCATTCTTGCCGGTGTGCTATTAAAAGCTAAATTAGCTGAAGCCTTAACTCTATAGTAAAAAGCATCTTCTCTATACTCAGAACCTGGATTATCTGTAATAAAATTATCAAGCGCTGCAATTGCGGAAACCAAAATTGGGTAATTAAACTCCCCTAGTTTATCAAATTGCTTTGCAATTTCAATCTCCTTTTTCTCTTTTTTTGTAGTCAATTCTTGTGCCATGGCATTCGCATCAGCAAAGAATTCAGATTCAGGATAAGTATTAATGAAAGTCTGTAGTTTGCTAAGTGCTTTATCCGTATCTGTTTGATCTAAAGTATATTTGGGTGAAAACTTATAATAATTCTTCGCTTCCAAATAAGAAGCTTCTTGAATTTTATCGCTTTTAGGATAAGATTTTATGAAACGTTCAAATTGATATCCTGCTAAATAATTTCCTGTTTCAAAATATGTTTTAGCAAAAAAGAACATTACTCGCTCTCCTTGTGGTTTACCTACATATTTAGGAGCAATTTGCTCAAATAGTCTATTTGCGCGTTTATAATCCCCTTCATTGTAATATTTTTCCGCCATTTCATACTTTGCCTTTACATCCTCATTTTTAAGTACTTTTTGGTACTCGTTACAGGAAACTAAAAAGATAAAGGAGAAAAGTAAGGGTAATATTGACCTCATCATAAAAAATATTTGGCAAAATTAGTGATTATCAACGGATATAAAAAATAGTTGAATACACAAACATATACCCTCATTAAGGCAATAACAATAGTTTTAGCGAACATTTAACTATACTCAACCTCTACTGTTTCTAAAGAATTGAGAAAGAGTCCGATTTTAGTTTTCAATTTTGAGCTAGCTTCTATTAGTGGTAACCTAACATTCGCATTACATAAACCTAAATGTTCAAATACAGATTTAATGCCTGCAGGGTTGCCCTCTTCAAAGATTAAGTGCATTCCGTTAAGTAATGTGTGGTGAATTTCATAAGCCGCATCTGAGTTACCCTGCAAACCAAATTGAATGAGTTTAGAAAACTCCTTAGGCAAACCTTGTCCTAAAACCGAAATAACTCCGGCCCCTCCCGCTAATACAGTAGGTAGTGCCGTAAAATCATCACCAGAGATTACCATAAAATCAGCTGGTTTCTTCTTTAAAATAGAATCTATCTGCAACATATCACCGCAAGCTTCTTTAATGGCAACCACATTATCACAGTCTTTAGCAATTTTGACAGTAGTCTCTGGCAACATGTTACTACCTGTTCTTGATGGTACATTGTACATTACAATTGGTAAGCTAGAGGCTTTAGAAATTGCTTTAAAATGCTGATATATTCCTTCTTGAGTTGGCTTATTATAATATGGTGAAACTGAAAGGATAGCCGTAAATTCCGTTAAATCTGTTTGAGTTAACTCCTTAACAATAGCTGCAGTATTATTTCCTCCAATACCAACTACTAAAGGCAATCTTCCAGCATTAGCATTTGCAACTGTTTTCTTTACAAGCTCCTTTTCTTCTTTAGACAAGGTAGCAGATTCAGCAGTAGTACCTAAAACAACTAAATAATCTATACCGTTTGTAATACAATGTTCTACTAACTGTTCTAGGGCAACTGTATCTATAGATAAATCTTTTTTGAATGGTGTAACTAAAGCTACACCCGTTCCCATTAAGGCTTCCATCACTTTATTTCGTTAAGTACTTTTAAATATTTTTTTAATTCAGTTTTAAAGACATCAAAATTTTTAATTGGTGTTTCAAAAATTAAATCATTTAGCTTAGCATCAACTGAAGGAAAACCAACTTTTATCCTAGCATTTGTTCGAGCCGTCAATATTTTTAAAACCAATTTATCATCCGTATAATAATTAATCAAAACATCATATTCTCTATCAACAAATTCAGACACAAATCCATTTTCAATAGTCCCATTCCAACCTAAGTCCTTGTCTGTACAAAACTGAATTCCAAAAGGAGAATGTGCAGCTTCATCTTTTTTATAACCAATAATCTTAACGCCATTAGGCTGTAATGAAAAATCACCTATTAATTGGTTAAATGTTTCTGGGTTAGGAAATTTATCCATGTCAACGATACATCCAATCGAAGTCACACCATTATTACGGTTGCTTGCAGGTTTAGACTTGTTTAATTCATCCTCTAGATATTTTAAACCAGATTTGATTTTAAACTTGCCCTGAATTGCCTTAAATATCATTTATATTTTCGCCTTTTCACAAAGGTAATTAATATCCCTCCATCAACAATCACAAAGATAATTGATAGTAATTGTTTAAAAATAAACAATTTGTGATATTTAAAACATTTCTAAATATTTGATTTTTGCAAACAGCACAAAATATCTAGATATCTACACATTTTTTTCATTAAACTTTGTTATAATACCTATTTTACATAGGAAATTCTTAAAACAAATCACATGGCCGAAATACCGATTTTTTGGGACCCAAAAGGAATTGAATTAAATCAATTAGGAAAAAAAAGTAAATCTGGAGATCCAGCAGATGGCGATACTCCTTACGTAAGAATGCCAATACGTATGTTAGGCATTGACACTCCAGAGACTAGTTATTTAGGGGGTGAAACAACAGCAAATACAAAACTAAGCGAATTAAAATCTCTTTTAGAAACTGGAAATTTTGATTCATGGATTGACCCAGAGCTAAAAACTCTTCTTTTACCAAAATTAACTAATGCTGGAACTTTACAAATTACACAAGGTCTTGCGGCTAAGGACTTTTTTAAACAACTAATGAATCAGAGGTTGGTCAAACCCAATGGCACTAACCGTAGCCTATTTGTTCGTTCTGCTGATGAACATTTTGATCGCTACGGCAGATTGTTAGCCTATGTAGCACCTAGTTATACAAAAACAGAACTTGCAACACTTACGTCTGACCAACGTAAAACATTTAATTTGCTATTATTAGAATCTGGTTGGGCTTCATCAATTCTAATTTACCCTAACCTACCAAAAAACTCAGATTTACGCTTAGCGCGGTTAGGAACTAAAAATGCTTTTGAAAATAATTTGGGTGCTTGGGCAGATACAAAAATGTTAACCGCCTACGAATACCGTATGTGCATGAAATTACATGCTCTTTGCAAAAAAGCAAAAGCCTCAGAAGGTTTCTTTATCAAGGAAAGCAGCTGGGTCTCACGTTATTGTGTAGATATGACTACACTAAAAATTTATAATCCTCAACGTTATCATAAAGTGAAACCTTATGACCGACTATTCATTTGGGCTGATGATGTTAGAGGTGCGGTGGGTGAACTTAACTTACAAGCAGCTGAATAAGTTTTTGATACTGTAGCCATCTTATTTATAATAAAATTATTGCTTTTGCTCTGGGTTTACATATTGCGGCCAAACTCTGTATGCAAGTATTCCTCCACTCAATAAAAATGCAAGTTGAATTTCGTTAGGAACATCTTTGGGAACAAAATCATAATAGCCCAGTAAAAATAACAGCCCAACAATAACCATAAAAGAGGAAAAACCAGAAAGTTCCTGTCCTATTCGGTCAACTTTTCTGTTGTAGAAAATTTTAGCAACTAAGCCACCAAATAAAAAAGTAAGCCAAATTAATTTATCCTGTGTTTCTAAAACCACTTTGCTAAAAGTTGGCCATCCTTTTGGTCCCAGTGCTACTAAAATAATATCAATAACAATCATTGCACCTAACATTATCGCAAGGATAACTTTAATTTTTTTGAGGGTTTCCCAATTTCTATGTAAAAATGATTTCATCCCTTAATTAAGTCTTTTTGAGGAAAATTCATTGACCAAAAAAGATGCCCAAATAGAATTCCTAGAATTAAAAGTACACTCAAGAAAAGTAGTGTTTTCTTAAATGGCACTTTATAACCAATAATAGTTGCTACTATCGCTAAACCAAAAAGAATAAGTACTGGTGGTAAGTCACCAATGTAAAAAAACTCATTCTCAGTGCCCAAAAACAGATGTCCTACAATAGCTCCTAGTGCAAATGGAATAAAAAATAGCTTGTCTTTAGATGCATTAAGTAAGATAATGTTACTTGTGTCGTCATCAATATCGTTAAGGTTAAGAATTATTTCAAATACAAGGTAACATACCGCAAAAACAATCATAATATTGCGGACAACTACATATGTTCCAGGGTTTTGAAAAAATTCCATATTGTTATGAAATTATAAAAAAATAAAAACTTTACACTCCTATTATAATTAATTATATACCCATTAAACTACCTCAACCAAATATCTGGATTCAAATAGAAGATTTTTTTCCATCCGTGTACCACATTATCATCCCATAAATTAAAATAAGGAAAAGGCGTTGTAATAGCATAATGCAAATGTGGTGGTGTTCCTTTTGCATTACCTGTATCACCTACGGTACCTAAAACAGCTCCTCTTTTCAACGGTTTTAAAGGAAACGTTTCTATTTTATCTAAATGTGCATAATAATGAAAACGCCATTTTGGTCCTAAAACCATAACGGACTTCCCTCCTTTTCCTCCTTCATAAGTATAAATAACTAATCCCTTTGTAGAAGCAATAACAGGTGTTCCGCGCTCTGCGAATATATCTATACCCTTATGTGTTATTGAACTTCCCCATGGATAAGCCCAGAAAGATTTTTTATCCCAACTGTTTAAATTTGCATTTTCTACTGGAATAATCATTTTTTGAGGAAGTAAAAACCCTAAAACTAAGATTAGTAAAGGCAGCCAAAACCATTTCTTAAAGTATCTGTAGCGTACTAAAAATGCAAAGCTAGATAGTAATACATACCAAAACCTTCTTGTAGTGTTTGTAATCATTTTAGTTAGCTAATACTTCTGCTTTTGTAAATCTTTCTCTAAATTAGGCGATATGATTAGATATCTATTGCCTATTATTTTATGCTTTGTATTGCAATTTACATCATGTAAAACATATGGCCCTTCTAGCGGGTATAATCCTCCAAAAGCCTTAGAAGTCGATTACTCTAATTTAGCATACTGGGCAGCTCACCCAGACAAAAGAGATAATGCTGATAAAATTCCAGGTTCAGACAGAACTGCATCACCTAATCTTAAAGCTGATGTTTTTTTTATTCATCCTACTATTTATACAAGTAAAGGAAAAGACTTGTCATGGAATCCAAGCATTTCTGATCAAGAATTAAATGATAAGGTAGATAATTCAACGATTCTATTTCAAGCTAGTGCATTTAATGAGGCTGGTCGTGTTTTTGCGCCTCGCTACCGCCAAGCACATTTAGTTAGCTATAGTACAGATGATAAGCTATCAGCAAAAAAAGCATTTGAATTAGCTTATAAAGATGTTAAAAATGCCTTTGAACACTATTTAAAATATTACAATAATGGTAGACCAGTAATTATAGCAGGCCATAGTCAAGGCACTACCCATGCGGGACCTTTAATTAGAGAGTTTTTTGATAATACTCCTTTACAACAGCAACTAGTGGCAGCCTACTTAATTGGCATGCCCGTACCCAAAGATTATTTTAAAACTATCTTCCCTTGCGAAAGTGCAACGGAGTTAGGGTGCGCAATTTCTTGGCGCACATTTAAAGCGGGATACATACCCGATGACAGACCTGTAGATGATTCTATTTTAGTAACTAACCCATTAACATGGACAACAGATACTACTCATGTTTCGAAGAATAAAAATTTGGGTGCTGTGCTGCGCGATTTTGATAAAGTTTTAAATCAACGTGTAGATGCCCAGATTCATGAAGGTATTTTATGGGCAAACAAACCACGATTTCCCTGGAGTTTTTTATTCCGAAGGAAAAATTATCATATCGCTGATATCAATTTTTATTACATGAATATTAAAGAAAATGCTAAACGTAGGGTTGAAATCTATTTAGATGCTAAGAATTAGCTGTAAGCT
>CAYTRI010000005.1:12064-39295 GCA_964440105.1 uncultured Flavobacteriaceae bacterium | reverse complement strand
CTTGGTTATAAGGAGACTGCAGTACCTGTCTTAACTGTATGAAAACCAATTCATTTGTTGGGTCTATCCAAAAAGTAGTGCTAAAAGCGCCACCCCAGCTATAGGTTCCGTCCGGTCTTCTAGGGTGTTTGTTTGCCACATCAAAGCCATAGCCAAAACCTCCTGTTCCCCATGGGTAGGAAATAGTATCCAACTGGTTTTTATGCATCATTTGCGCAGTCTCCGGTTTTAAAAGTTGGGCATCACCCAATTTACCGTCATTTAGCATTGCTTGACAAAACAAGAAATAATCACGAGCGGTACCCGTCATCCCACTGCCACCAGATAAATAAGTTTTAGCGCCTTGGGTTGGGTAATTGGGAATATAAAACGGTCCCATATTTTGTGGAGCTTGGTATACCATTCCGTCTTGCCCCATTAAAAATACTTTGGTTAGCTTATTAGTGAGCGAATCATTAAAGTAAAAATCGAATTGTTTCGCCCCAATAGGTTTGGTAATATGTTCACGGATATAATCATCAAGTTTCATCCCAGAAGCTACTTCTACTACACGTCCTAAAACATCGGTATTCAACCCATACATCCATTGAGCGCCAGGTTCGTGCATTAGCGGTAAATCTCCTAATTTACTAGCGTTTTCTTCAATGGTCATAGGCAAATGCGTACTCAAATCAGGAATGCCATGTTTTGCGAGGATTGCTCCATTCACTTTAGGATTCATAAAGCCATAAGGAACACCAGCGGTTTGTGTCAACAATTGATGCACGGTTGGGATGCCTTTTGTGGCAGTACTCGTCCATGTGGTATCTGCTGCGTTAAAATCGGTCAGCATCTCCGTTTCCATAAAAGAAGGAATGTATTTGCCTACAGGGTCGTCCAAGTTTAATTTACCAGCTTCAACCAATTGCATAGCCGCTACAGAAACTAGGGGTTTTGTCATAGAAGCCATACGGAATAAATGGTCTTTTCGGTAAGGTTCCGTTCTTGTGGAATCTGACCAACCAACTTCAGATTCATAAATTATCTTGCCGTTTTTTGCAATTAGCGTAACTGCTCCAGGATATTTTTCGGCTTCTACATATTCCATCACCAAAGCATCAATTTTGGCTAAGCTATCAAGCGACATTCCAACTTCACTTGGAGTAGCAAACTGAAATTTTTCTACTTCAACGATTTCTTTTTTCTCTGTTCTACAAGAAGAGATAAGAATAATTGTAAATAGTACTAATACTACTTTTAATGACTTCATTTTAATTTAGTTATACGTTAATTAATGTCAATACCAACATAATATCCCTCACTCCCACGAACGTTAAAAACAGTATTGTCTTCAAAAATGAGGTATTGCCCTTTTATGCCTTTTAAAATCCCCTCAAAACTTGGTGTTTTATCCAAATTAAGACTCTGTACTTTTTCTGGATATTGTACTACAGGGAATTCTAAATTGGTTTCGGTATTTGAAGTAATAAAATATTCTTGAGCCTCTTCTGGGATATAACTTTTTAGTTTATCGCGCCACTCAACTAGATTTACATCTTCAACACTATTGGTAAGCATTTTGCGCCAATTGGTTTTATCCCCCACATGGTCTTTTAGCGCAACCTCGGTTATTCCAGCCAAATATCGGTTGGGCACTTCTACAATTTCAATAGCCTCATGCGCGCCTTGATCAATCCATCTTGTGGGTACTTGTGCTTTTCTTGTTACCCCAACTTTTACATTACTAGAGTTAGCCAAATACACAATATGTGGTTGTAACTGCACCTTCTTTTCATATTCCAAATCACGGTCCTCTTTACCCAAATGAGCGGTACTTAATTCGGGTTTCATAATCCAATCTCCAGCTGAAGGGGTTTCAAAAAAACAAGATTTGCAAAAACCTTGTCTATAAATAGGTTTGTCTTTACCGCAGCTTAAACACTGGAACTTTAAAAAAGTGAACTGTACCCTTTTATTTAGAGCTTGATTAAAATTGAGAAAGTTGTTCTCAAAAACTAAAAAATACTGAATTGGATTTCCTAACTCCGTTTGCATTTTCCTTAAAACACCTTCGTATAGCATGTGTTTATTTTGTTAATTATGAATTTGTATTTTAGCTTATAGCCTTACGGACTAAATATACCTAAAAATGCCAATACCTTTATTTAATTCTATTGCTTCTTGGTTGCTAAAAAAGCGCTATCACCAGATAGAACTTTTTTTAAAATACCCTGCAGATGTACAAGATGAGGTTTTGCAACAGCTGTTATCATATGCTAGTGATACGATGTTAGGAAAACAGTATGGCTTTGAGTCTATTACTACTTACAAAGAATTTTCTGAGCGCGTACCTATTGTTAATTATGAAGAATACGCAGATTTAATAGAGCGTACCAGAAAAGGTGAGCAGAATTTGTTTTGGCCTACGCATATTAAATGGTTTGCAAAAAGTAGTGGTACGACTAATGCTAAAAGTAAATTTATTCCAGTTAGCTCTGAAGCTTTAGAAGATTGCCATTATAAATCGGGAAAAGATTTGTTATGTCTATATCTTAACAACAATGAAAATTCGCAGCTTTTTACTGGTAAGAGTTTACGTTTAGGGGGTAGTAAAGAATTGTATGAAGATAATGGAAGCTTTTTCGGTGATCTTTCAGCTATTCTAATTGACAATATGCCACTTTGGGCAGAATATAGTAGTACCCCAAGTAATAGAGTCTCTTTAATGAGCGAATGGGAGACTAAACTAGAAGCGATTATTGAAGAAAGTATTAAGGAAAATGTAACGAGTTTGGCCGGTGTGCCTTCATGGATGTTAGTATTACTTAATAACGTAATAGAGAAAACTGGCAAAAACCATCTTTTTGAGATTTGGGAAAACTTGGAAGTATATTTTCATGGAGGGGTAAGTTTTGCACCTTATCGAGAGCAGTATAAAAAATTGCTACCTCGAAAAAAATTCAATTATTATGAAACCTATAATGCATCAGAAGGTTTTTTTGGGATTCAAGACCGCAATAATTCTGAAGACTTGTTATTAATGTTGGATTACGGTATTTTCTATGAATTTATTGCCATGGATTCTTATGGAAAGGAAACGCAAAAGACAGTTCCTATTTGGGAAGTGGAAGTGGGCGTAAACTATGCCATAATAATAACAACTAACGGAGGACTTTGGCGCTATAAAATAGGAGATACTGTTCGTTTTACATCAACAAATCCTTATCGTATTAGAATTACTGGAAGGACTAAACATCACATTAACGCATTCGGTGAAGAATTGATTATTGAAAATGCTGAAGAAGCTTTAGAACGGGTGTGCAAAAAAACAGGCGCTGAAATAATGGATTATACAGCTGCTCCCATATTTATGAAGGAAAATGAAAAAGGAGCGCATGAATGGATTATTGAGTTTAGAAAACCACCTAAAGACATTAACTATTTTACTGAGTTTTTAGATAATGCGCTTAAATCTTTAAACTCCGATTATGAAGCAAAGCGTTATAATAATATCACGCTAAAAATGCCAGAAGTACATGTGGCACGTCAGAATTTGTTTTATGATTGGTTAAAATCTAAGGATAAGTTAGGAGGACAGCATAAGATACCAAGATTGTCTAATGAGCGAGGCTATGTAGAAGAACTACTTACACTTAATAAATAATATATTCTAATGAACTGGGGCGCATTCTTCAACTTATTCCTAATTGTTGGTGCTATACATGGTTTTATATTTATTGTGGTTACTTTTCTTTTGAGAAAGCAAATTGAAAAGCCAGTCCTTTTTTTAAACCTTTTTGTGCTTTTTCTCTCTTTAAATAATTTGCAATCATGGATATTAGAAGCTAGAATTTCAGATAATGTTATAGCTAGTTTTGTGACATTCCCTTGGTATTTTTTGATTGTGCCTATGTTTTACTCATTTCTAATTCATTATTTAGAAATAGAAAAGAAGAAGAATCCATTAGTACTAATCTCTATAATTCTATTTGTAATTGCTGTAGTTATAAGATTTACCCTTATTTCCTTGGTGAAAGCCGATGCAATAACTGTTTCAGTTTTAAAAAACTATAACCTTTTTGAAGATGCTTTTGCTTTATTCTATTCTATCTACCTATTCTATTTATCTATAGATATTGTAAAAAAACAGAAGATGCTGTATCTAAAAATTTTAGTGTATGATAACCTTAAATGGATTTGGCTTTTCTTAAAATTAGGTGGAGTAGTATTTCTTTTCTGGATTGTGGCCGTACTATTGAATATCTTCTCGGAAACTATAAAAGCACCGTATTCCTATTATCCATTAAGACTAGTTTCTAGTATTTTAATTTATTGGGTAGCCTACCAAGCCTTTTTTAGATACCGATTACTAAAAGATAGAATTAAGCTAAGACAACTTATTAAAAAGGATAAATTACAAGATGGCAGTCATGGGCAAGTGGTTAATTCACCAAAAACAAAATTTACTTTTGATGAGTTTGAAAGCTATGTGATTGAAAACAAGTCTTTTTTAAACCCAAGCTTAAGCCTTGATGGGTTGGCAGAAGAATTTGACATTGGTGTAAGTACCTTATCTAAAGTTGTTAATTCTAAGGATATTAATTTTTCTGATTGTATTAATTCTTATCGGGTAGAAGAGGCTAAGAAAATTTTAAATCACACAGATTTTTCTAATTATACTATAGTTGCTATTGGTTTAGAATGTGGCTTTAATTCTAAATCTACTTTCTATACCGCCTTTAAAAAGAGTACAGGCAAAACCCCTTCTGAGTATAAAAGACTCTATAATACCTAAGTTGTCCTGTTTTATATAAGTTGGATTATTCTGGACATTCAATTTACTATGAAATCTAGTTTTGGATAAAATTCTAAAGCTAGAAATCATGAAAAAATTAAAATTATTGGGAATACTTTTGTTTTTAACTTTTGTAGTTAATGCGCAAAAGAATAGTATTTACTTAGAGTTGTTAGGAGCAGGACCAATGGCCTCAATAAATTACGAAACAGAAATAATACCTAATTCTCAACTTAATTTGCGTGTAGGTTTAGGGTATTTAAGTACTTGGACTTACGAAGGTCTAACGATACCAACTGCTGCTTATCATTTGATAGATTTAAATAAAGGAAACAATTTGGAGTTAGGTATGAGTTATACTTTCACTCCAAGTAGTGATAATGACGAGGGAATTGGGTTTCTTCTCCCTGCTATTGGGTATAGAAAATACTATGAGGGTAAGAAAGGTTTTTTTAAAATAACCTTCAACCCAATACTATTTGATAGCAAACCAGTACAAGTCTTGCCATGGGGAGGAATTTCTTTTGGGATACGTTTTTAGTAAGGATGGTTAACCTCTTTCTGCAAAAAATAATCAAAATACTACCACTTGCACAAATTCTAAACTGTCTGCGAAAACGTTTTCGTAGATTTGAACCGTTCATCGAACAAATTTCTTGCTTGAACAAATAAATATGGATTTGCGTCGTTATTGGTTGATGTTTGTGCCGAGATATTTTCCCAATCTATAAAAACTTAAACCAAACGAAAACAAAAAATTATGGCTGAAAAACTACTTATTCTTTCTGATATGTGGGGTGTCAAAAAAGGCTTTTGGATTACCTCTTACTTTGGATATTTGCAACAATATTTTGATATTACTTTTTATGATTGTCAGCAATTAGCAAACATAGATGAGCTAATAAACACTGAAGAAAATTTACATAAAGCTTTTGTGGAAGGTGGTATTGATACTGCTGTTGCTCACTTGCTCAAAAAAGAAACTGAAGCAAGTCATGTTTTAGCTTTTAGTACTGGAGGAACAATTGCTTGGAAAGCTGCTTTAAAAGGCTTGCCAATGAAATCTTTAACTGCACTTTCTCCTACAAGAATACGAATGGAAGAAAGTAGCCCTAATGTTGATATGAATCTAATTTTTGGCGAATGCGATAAATTTAAGCCAGGTATGATATGGGCTAAACAACTTGGTTTAGATGTAAATGTTATTCCAAATTTTGGACACGAACTTTATTCTGATGAAAAAATAATTGCAGAAATATGTTTGGGCCTGTTAAAAAAAGTTACTCAAAAAGAAAGCAAAGTAACAATAGAAAAAGAGTTTAAAAAAGGGGCTTAAATAAGCCCCTTTTTTCTTTTTAGCAATAATGTATTTTTTTAAAATCAAGAAACAGCTTTTAACTTCTTAATTGTTTCATAAGAAAGCTTTTCTTCAGCATAGGCCTTAGTAACCTTAAATTCTTTTTCTTCACTACTTGGTAAACTAAACATTGCATCAGTGAATACTGCTTCACAAAGGGAACGTAAGCCTCTTGCTCCCAATTTGTATTCTACCGCCTTTTCTACCAAATAATTTAATGCTTGTTCCGTAATGGTAAATTCAATACCATCCATAGTAAACAACTTTTCATATTGTTTAATAATAGCATTTTTTGGTTCGGTAAGTATTGCACGCAAAGTCTTTTTGTCCAAAGGATTCATGTGCGTAAGTACAGGGAGACGACCTATAATTTCTGGAATTAATCCAAACTCTTTTAAATCTTTAGGGATGATATATTGTAATATATTTTCTTGATCTAAATTTTCGTCAGCTTTAGAGGCACTATAACCAACGGCTTGCATATTTAAGCGTTTGGTAATATGTCTTTCAATACCATCGAAAGCTCCACCAGCTACAAATAATATATTTTCTGTATTAACCTCAATAAATTTCTGATCTGGATGCTTTCTTCCACCTTTTGGTGGCACATTAACAACCGTGCCTTCTAAAAGTTTTAAAAGCCCTTGTTGTACACCTTCTCCAGAAACATCACGAGTAATGGATGGATTATCACTTTTACGAGCAATCTTATCAATCTCATCTATAAATACAATACCACGTTCTGCTTTCTCTAAATTATAATCTGCAGCTTGTAACAAGCGTGTTAAGATACTTTCTACATCTTCACCTACATAACCAGCTTCTGTAAGGACAGTAGCATCAACAATTGCCAATGGAACGTTTAACATTCTAGCAATGGTCTTAGCAATTAAGGTTTTACCAGTACCAGTTTGCCCAACCATGATGATATTACTCTTCTGTATTTCAATATCATCATCTTTGCTCTTAGGCTGCAATAACCTTTTATAGTGATTGTAAACTGCAACAGACATGACCTTTTTGGTGCGCTCTTGTCCAATTACAAAAGTGTCTAGGAAATTTTTAATTTCTATTGGTTTTTTTAAAACCAATTCTGAGGATAAATCGTTGTTCTTAGATTGTTTTGATTCTTCTGAAACAATACTGTAAGCTTGCTCAATACATCTATCACAAATATGCGCATCTAAACCAGCAATCAAAAGATTGGTTTCTGGTTTTTTTCTTCCACAAAAAGAACATTCTAGGTTTTCTTTTGCCATATATAGCTTAAAGTTTACTCTATTTTAACGTAAAAACACCAATTATGGTTTATTGTACGTTGGTAGTTGGTCGAAATTATGATTTATCTCTTACCAAGATCTCATCAATCATACCATATTTTTTTGCTTGGTCAGCTTTCATCCAGTAATCACGATCACTATCCTCATAAACTTTATCATAAGTTTGCTCTGAATGATTAGCAATAATAGTGTAAAGTTCTTCTTTTAGTTTGATTATTTCCTTAGCAGTAATTTCTATATCACTTGCTTGTCCTTGAGCCCCACCCATTGGTTGGTGAATCATTACCCTAGAATGTGTAAGGCCACTTCGCTTACCTTTCTCACCAGCACATAATAGAACAGCACCCATAGAAGCTGCCATTCCTGTACAAATAGTAGCTACATCTGGTTTAATAAACTGCATTGTGTCATAAATGCCAAGACCAGCATAAACGCTTCCACCAGGAGAGTTAATGTAGATTGATATGTCTTTGTTGGCATCTGTACTTTCTAAAAATAGTAATTGGGCTTGTACTATATTAGCAACTTGATCATTAATGCCAGTTCCTAGAAAAATAATACGGTCCATCATTAACCTAGAGAAAACATCAAAAACGGCAATGTTCATTTGACGTTCTTCAATGATATTTGGAGTTAAATTAACTGGATACATGCTGCTGACTATTTTGTCATAATACATGCTACTTACTCCTTGATCTTGTGTTGCAAATTTTTTAAATTCTTTTCCGTAATCCATAGAATTTTTAAAGCTTATTTTAATAAAAAACGGTTCTGAAAACGCAAATTTTCAGAACCGTAAAGATACATATTATTTAGAATGCTATTTGTAGGCGTCTTTTATAAAGTTATCATAACTAACTTCTTTTAGTTTAAGATTTGCCTTCTCTTTGTATAGGTCTAGTAATTTCTTACTCATTAATTGCTCAGACATTCTTTTAACTTCTTCTTGGTTGCCCATTACTCTTGTAGCAACATTCTCCAATTCTTCCTCTGTTGGGTTTAAATGCCCGTATTGCGCCATTTGAGATTTAATAAAGCCTTTAGCAAACTCTTTAAGCTCCTCAAATTGAACTTGAAGGTTATTTTCATTAATAATTCTTCCTTCAATTAATTGATAGCGAAGTCCTTTTTCAGACTTTTCATATTCTTCACTTGCTTCATCTTCAGATAATGGGTTTTCACCACTTACCTGAATCCATTTTTTAAGAAACTCAGTCGGTAGTTTAAATTTAGTTTCATCAATCAACTTTTCAGTAATATCGTTTAAAAGCTTCTGATCAGCCTGTTGTTCAAACTGTTTTTCAGAATCTTCTTTGATTCTAGCCTTAAGTTCTTTTTCAGATTTTATATTTCCTTCTCCAAAAAGTTTATCAAACAACTCTTGGTTTAGTTCTGCTGATTCTCTTTCATTAATTTCTTCAATAGAAAAAGATACTTCTATATTTAGTTTTTCAGCTTTTTCTTTGGCAATTCCTAAGGCAGATGGTAAAAGATAATCTTCTTTAAATAATCCTTTAGTTTTTAAAGTAACAACATCACCTACTTTTTTACCAAGTAATGCATCAATAGCTTTTTTGCTTTTTATTTTATCTAACTCGATGGTAGTCTTGTTATCAATATCTTCAGCTTCATTTTTAAACACACCAGAAATCTCGTCGGTTTTACCAGCTTCAGTTTTAGATATTAGTTTCCCATATTGTTTTTGAATACGTTCTACTTGCTCATCTACCATTTTTTTGTCAGCAACGATTTTAAATTGGGTGATGGCTTTTTTAGTCTTAACATTTACCTTAAAATCTGGTGCTAAACCTAACTCGAATTCAAAATCAAAATTGTCATTATCCCAATCAAAACTATCTTGTTGTTTTGGTAACGGATTGCCCAAAACATCTAGCTTTTCTTCAGTGAGGTATTTATTCAAATTGTCTTGTAACAATTTGTTTACTTCATCAACTAAAACAGCCTTTCCATATTGCTTTTTAATAAGCCCCATAGGAACTTGTCCTTTTCTAAAACCGGGAATATTTGCTTGCTTTCTATAGTCTTTTAAAATAGTATCTACCTTTTCTTGATAGTCATCTTTGGTGATAGCTACTTTTACTACTGCATTTAAGTCGTCTATCTGTTCTTTTGTAATATTCATCTATAGTAACTGTTTGCTTTTCTAAAATGGGTGGCAAAAATACTATATTTTCATTTGGCTGACAACTTTTTAAGCGCTTGAAAACCAAACTATAACTTACTTTTTCTTATCCTCTTTTAAAACAGAATATAAAATAGATTGAAGTAAAGAAAGCAATAGGCTAAAGATGATTGCCCATAGTACTCCATTTACCGTAAAACCATCAATAAAATTGCTAGCTAAGAGAATTATAATGGCGTTTATTACAAGCAAAAAAAGACCTAGTGTTACAATAGTTACGGGTAAGGTAAGAATTACTAAAATTGGCTTGACGATAAAATTTAGAAGGCTTAAAACTATGGCAACAATTATAGCAGTTATATAATTGTCTACACTAACGTTAGGAAGCACTTTTGAGAGTATTACAACGGCTACTGCGCTGAGTAAAATTCTTAAGATGAGTTTCATTGGAGACGGTTTTATAAATACAATATAAGAAATTAAACTATTGGCATTTATTACGTACCAGATTAATTGATAAGGATTTCATCTACAAAAAGCCAACTTTTTCCACCAGGGGATTGATGCCATGAAGGGTTCTTTAAAATGCTTTCTACCTGTACCCGAACATATTTGGTTTTTACTTTAGGTACTTCTATGTCAAAAAAGTCTATACTACTATTTGATGATGGCTCTTGCTCTGGTAATCTTAAGGTTTGCCAAGGTTTAAAATTTATACCATTGTCAGAAATCCAAACTTTAAATCCTTTTGGGTGAAAAATCCAATTTGTAGGATTTGATAGAGCACTAACAGAAATAGATGATATTTCTTTTTTCTCTTTTAATTTAAAAGTGGCATTAAAGTGTGTGCCTTCATAACCTAACCAATTACCATCCACAAATCGTTCACTGCCTCTCCTTAGGTCAATTAATGTCTCTGCTCCTTTTCCTTGGTATTTTTCACTTGGTGCTTTGTTTAAAGCAACATCATCATAATCTATAGTGCTCTTTTTAAAATAGGTAGTTATAATATCGCTTTTGCCCCATCCATCTTTATAGCTTATAGCTTTAACGGTTGTTGTTCCTTTTAGAAGAAATGGTGCTGTGTATTTTGTAGAAGTGGTATCTGGTTCTGAATTATCTGTAGTGTAAAAAATAGTTGCATTTTCAAATGAAGTTGCTAATTCCACAGGCAGTGAGTCTTTTATAAAATTTGATGCTACAATAAACAAGGGAGGAGTAATAGCCGATGCAGAAAAGATATCTTTATTTATTTGATGAGCGATTAAACTTTTGTTTTCTGATGTTAATTGCGCTATTCCCTCACCGGTAATGTCCGTTTGCCACAGGTATAAATCCTTTAAATTAGGAAGCTTTTTTAGTGTTTCTATTGAAGCATCGGAAATAGAGGTGCCATATAGGTTTAACGATTCCAATTTTTCAAACCCATCAATAATCTTCAAAGTTTTATCTTCAACATCGGTATTCTGTAACTGTAGTTTAGTTAAGTTTTTGAAGATTGAAATGGAAGAAGCTAACGAATCCTGAAAATTGGAATACCCTAAATTTAATTCCACAATATGCTCTGCATATTTCTTTAGCCCATTTAAGTCATTTTTAGAAAGATTTTTACGGTTTGATAAATTAACCAGCAACAAAGGACTTCCTTCTTTTAAGGGATAGATAGAAATACCTGTTAATTGTTTGGATGTAAGCCAGTTTTCATCAACTATATCCAAATCTTTAGCGAGCATTGATCTTATGGAAGTATCTTCTTCTAAATCATTTAAATACGTCTGAATTTTTTTACTTCGTTCTAAATCTGAAGTAATACAATCAAAACAATTTTCGTTTTCCATCCACCAATGTAAAAGAGCAACTTCATTAGTGGTTAATTGAACTTTACCTTTTGGAGGCATATGTTCTTCATCTTCTTCGGGTAACTGTATGCGATGCAGTAATAAGGGGCGGTCCATTGATAAGGAGTCAAATAGACTACCAGATTCGCCACCAGATACTAACTCTTCTTTAGTAGTAAGAAGTAGTTTACCTTCAGTTTTCTTAGAATTATGGCAACTTACGCACTTATTGTCCAAAATGGGCTGTATAATATCATTGTATACCAAAGCATTATTCACATCTTCGATAACAATATTGTTCGACGCGATATCCTTGGTTAAAAACCCTTCGCCATGAGTCATATTTCCTCCCCAGTGCCCAGCTAACGTTAGCATAATCATAATCATTATGAACATAGGGAAGTACAGTTTTGAGGCTACTTTACTTTTAGCATCCTTAGCAAAAAATAAAAGGATAGCTATCACGGTCATACTTATACCCATCCACTTATGTCTAAAAAGTGAATCTTCGTCATAAGAGCCATTTTCTTCTAAGAAAAGCCCAGTAATTATAGAACCTATAGCACTTAAAACACCAATAGCTATTGCAAATTTTATAACATTGCTAATATCTTCTTTTGGTCTAAAACGTTGATATGCTTCTAGAAGAAAAGCAAAAATCAAGATGCCAATAGGTAGATGTACCAAAATAGGGTGAAAATTGCCAATATTTATTGCTAGATATGTCATTGTTTATTCTACTAGTATTTCGTCAATAAAAAAGAATGGTGCCGTACCTTTTCCTTGGTGCCAACTAGGAATTTCTTCTAATTGATTTATCTGTATCTCTAAATTAGAATAAGAGCCTTTTTTTACAGGAATTTCTATAAAAGCTAATTGCGTTTGCTCAGCCTCAATAGGTGCTTTTAAGCTTATTTCACCTATTTTTTTTAAGCTACTACTAGCGGTAATAGATTCAGGTTTAAATATCCAAGCATTATGGTCTTTCAGGGTACTTAAAATGATTTTAGATATTTCTTGTTCTTTATTAAAATTTAAATCAATTGTAATACTTGGCGATTGAAAACCAAGCCATTCATTTCCATTTCTAAATTGATGTGTTCCTTTTTTGAAATCTATCAACGATACAGAACCTTTACCGGGATAATTTTTATGTGGAGGAGGGGAAACCTGAGCGCGTAATGCACCAGCCGTATAATTTGTTTTGATTACAGTCACACCAATTTGCTGGCTAGGCTTATAGTCAGGATGATATGTTTTAAATTTATAAGCACCTGATTTAGTTATTGAAATTGAGTTTTCATAAACTAGAGAAGTCTCATCCACATGACTTCCATCTGAGGTGTAATAAATTTTAGCTCCCTCAACCATAAAATCCGCTGTTAACCTTGCCGAATTTTTGAAAAGAACAGAGTCTATTGTGAGCTTAGGCGAAGCTAACTCAAAAATTTCCGATTGACTAAAAGCTATGTCAGTCTTTTCCTTACAGGATAAAATCCCAAGACTCAGCGAAAATAATACGAGTATGTAGCTTCTAAATTTCATTACACACGATATAGTTTTATAGGATACGTTTTGCCCGAATTCCATTGCGCAACATAAAGGTTTTCGTCTTCATCTACACAAACATCATGTGGATGTTCAAATACCTTTAGTGTTTGATACATAGGATTTAGTTGACCATCAATATAATTTGGTTTACAGCCACCAGGAGCAGATATCAATTCATTGTTCTCATTTAAAATACTTATAAATCCAGATCCTGCGTCGCCATTTCCAGACCATATGGTTGCCAAGTAGATATTCTTTTTATGAATTACTGGGCGACAAATAAATGCTCCTGGTAAATCAATGCTATTTAAATAGTCACCATCTAAGCTAAAGCGTTTTAGTTTGTTTTGCTGGCGTGCTGTAATTAACAAAGTTGGGTTTTCGGGTTTTCGGTTATCTATACAAATGCCATGCGCATTGTTAAACAGATGTTTATCATCACCTCTGCCTCCAAATGTGTTTAAAAGTTCTCCTTTAGCATTATAGTGCATAATATATTGCTCTCCATAACCATCTGCAATATAAACATCTCCATTAGCTGCTATTGCGGTTTCAGTTGGGATATAGCTTTCTTTTGTAGCGTATTTGCCTGATTCTTTTGGGTAAGGAAAAACCTGTATTACTTTACCGGTTATTGTAGTTTTAATTACTTCATGTCTGTTATTATCAGAGATATACAGAACGTCTTCGCCATTTTCAACATTAAGTGTTAAACCATGAGCCCCAGGATAGTCGGTACCCCAAACTTCTAGTAATTTACCTGAGCGGTCGTAAATAATTATATTATTCTTGGTATGATTTGTTAGTAGTATGATTCTTCCTTTAGAATCTTGGACCATTTCATGGCAATCATTTACAGGGTAGAAATTGGAATTTAACGCTCCCCATTGTAAATCTATTTTATATTGATGGGAATTATGACCAATTATAGCGTCTTTAAAGGAAATTAAGTGATTTGCATTTAATATTCCAGAAGCTAAACCGGCAGTAGCTAAGCTGCTATTTTTTATAAAATTTCTTCGTTTCATTAGGCTAGTAAATCATTCATGATATGACCTTCAACATCAGTCAATCTAAATCGCCTACCTTGGTATTTATAGGTTAGTTTTTCATGATCTATTCCTAGCAAATGAAGCATAGTTGCCTGAAAATCGTGTACATGAACAGGGTTTTTCACAATATTATATCCAAACTCATCTGTTTCGCCATAAACAGTTCCGGGTTTTATACCACCGCCAGCCATCCACATGGTAAAACATCTTGGGTGGTGGTCACGACCATAATTTGTATCTGTTAGTAAACCTTGCGAATAGTTTGTTCTACCAAATTCACCTCCCCAAATTACTAAGGTATCTTCTAATAGTCCACGCTGTTTTAAGTCGGCAACTAATGCAGCAGAAGCCTGATCTACATCTTTGGCCTGCTTTTCTATGGCATTTGGTAAGTTATCATGTTGGTCCCAGCCCATATGATACAACTGTATAAAACGAACATCTTTTTCGGCTAGCTTTCTAGCTAACAAACAATTAGCGGCATAAGTTCCAGGGATTTTAGCATCAGCACCATACATCTGATAAATATAATCTGGTTCATCATCGGTGTTCATAACATCTGGTACAGATGTTTGCATTTTGTATGCCATTTCATATTGCGCTATTCTACTCTGAATTTCTGGGTCGCCAAATTCATCATACTGCTTATCATTTAATTCCGCTATTTTATCTAGAATATCGCGCTTACTTTCTTTACTCATTCCTTTAGGGTCGTTCAAATACAAAACAGGGTCTTTTGCAGCCCTAAATTGTACACCTTGGTGTAAAGAATGTAAAAATCCGTTACCCCATAAACGGGTGTATAATGGTTGTCCATTTGGTCTTCCAGAACCCCGAGAAAGTAGCACTGTAAATGCGGGAAGATTTTTGTTTTCACTACCCAAGCCATAGCTTAACCAAGAACCCATACTTGGTCTACCAGGTTGTTGCGAACCAGTCTGGAAGAAGGTTACAGCAGGGTCATGATTAATAGCTTCAGTATACATGGATTTTACAATACAGAGCTCATCTACCATTTTTGCAGTATACGGCAATAAATCGCTCACCCATGTTCCGTTTTTACCATATTGTTTGAAATCAAAAACAGAACCAGCCAAAGGGAAACTATCTTGACCAGATGTCATCCCAGTTAAACGTTGTCCATTTCTGATGGATTCAGGAAGTTCTTCGCCTCTTCTCTTTATTAGAGTGGGTTTGTAATCGAAAAGCTCCAACTGTGACGGTCCACCACTTTGGAACAAATAAATTACCCTTTTTGCTTTTGCTGCATGATGCAGTACATCTAAAGTTCCTTGATTACTGCCAAAGCTAGATTCCTTGGTTAAAATGCCGTTTTCATCTTTTCTAAAAAATGAACAACCCATTAGACTACTTAGTGCAGCACCGCCTACACCAAGAGCGGTTTTTCCTAAAAAAGCTCTTCTATTCAATTGTAGGGAACGTTCATGTATAATTTTCTTCTCACTCATATTATCCTCTGGTAATAGTTTCGTCTAAATTTAAAATAGTATGGGTTACTAAAGATAATGCTGCCAGTTTATCCTGTGGTATTGATTTGTCTGCTTCAAAGTTTCCAATTGTCACATATTCTGATGCTATAACCTCATTTGTATTAACCTTATTCAGCATATCATCATAATGCCCAAGCAACATTGTTATTTCCTCTTCATCAGGTAAGCGTGAGGTTGCTTTTTGAAAAATATGGGTTATCTGCTCTGTATTTTTGTCTGGAAATTGCTTAAAAGTGTTTGCAGCTAAAACCCGAGAAGCTTCAATGAGCTGTGGGTCATTAAGCAGAACAAGGGCTTGTAAAGGTGTATTTGTTTCTTGTCTTTTCACAGTACATAAATCTCTTGAAGAAGCATCAAAAGTCATCATGCTTGGTGGTGGTACTGTGCGTTTCCAGAATGTGTATAAGCTTTTACGGTAGAGGTCTTTCCCAGTACTTTGAACATATTGTGCAGTACTGCCACCACCACCACCTGTAGTTTCTTCCCAAATCCCCTCTGGTTGATAAGGTTTTACGCTTGGTCCACCAACTTCTTTATTTAGCAATCCGCTTATAGCGAGTGCTTGGTCACGAATCATTTCGGCAGATAAACGAAGTCTAGGAGCTCTTGCCAAAAGCGTGTTTTCAGGGTCTTTTTCCAATAACTCTGGCGTAATAACTGAGCTTTGCCGATACGTAGAAGAAAGTGCTATGTACTTTAGTGTTTTTTTGATGTCCCACTTATCTTCTTGTAGCTTAAGTGCCAAAAAGTCTAACAGCTCTGGATGAGAAGGCAGCGCACCTTGGTTTCCAAAATCGTATGAAGAACTTACCAATCCAGTGCCAAACATTCTTTGCCATAATCTATTTATTGTTACTCTGGCAGTAAGGGGATTATTTGGGTTAAATAACCATTTAGAAAGTCCTAATCTATTTTTAGGTAGATTTTCAGGAAAAGCTAATACAGATTTTGGAGTGTTTGGATATACTTCTTGCGTTGGTTGGTCATAAACACCTCTATTTAAGATGAAAGCGGGCTTTAGTTCGTTCATTTCATTCATAACCATTACAGGAATTTCTTTCTTTTCAGAATTCTGGAGATTAACAAAATCGAGAACGCCATTAACTTCTTTTTGCGTAATGGTTATGTATGGTTCAGGAGTTTCTCCTGGAAGCGGGACGGTATTTTTTTCTTTGTTGTTATTGAAAAAGCTGAACAACTCAAAATGTTCTTTTTGACTTATAGGATCATATTTGTGATCATGACACCTTGCACATTCAAAAGTTAACCCTAAGAAAGCAGTTCCAAAAGTGGTCACTCTATCCTCTACATATTCCACCTGGTATTCTTCTGGAATTGTTCCTCCTTCAAAAGTGATTTTGTGGTTGCGATTAAACCCAGTGGCAAGTATTTGTTCTAAATTTCTTTCTGGCAACAAATCGCCCGCTAATTGATAGGTTACAAACTTATCATATGGCATATTCTCTTCAAAAGCATGAATAACCCAATCTCGCCATGGCCACATGGTACGTTCAAAGTCATCCTGATAACCATGAGTGTCCGCATACCTGCCAATATCCATCCATTCTGCGGCCATATGCTCAGCGTAATCTGTTGTGCTTAAAAGAGAATCAACTAGCTTTTCATAAGCATTAGGTGAGGTGTCCGTAACAAAAGCTCTAATTTGTTTTGGGCTGGGAGGAAGTCCTGTAAGGTCGAAAGATACTCTTCTAATTAATTTTTCTTTGCTAGCTTTTTTTGATGGGGTCAAGCCATTTAGTTCCAATTTAGCTAGTACAAATTCATCAATTTCATTATTTGCCCAGTCTTTTTTATTTGTTGTTGGTACTTTTTGTGGTTCGGGAGCAATAAATGCCCAATGTTCTTTGTATTCTGCTCCTTGCTCTATCCACTTTTTTAAGATTGCTTTTTCTGTATCATTAAGTTCTAAGTTGGATTCTGGAGGTGGCATTAATAGGTTTGGGTCACTTGTGTAAATACGATTTACCAAGGTGCTTTCTTCCGGTTTTTTGGGTACTATAGCATAATGGTCTTTTAGTTTTCCTAGAGCTTTATAGGCATCTTCTGCAGTATTTAAAGATAAATCTCCTTCTATTGCATTTTTATCTGGACCATGACATTTAAAACAACGATCAGAAATAATAGGTTTTACATCAAAAGTGAAATCTACTTTTTCAGGAATAGCACCTAATTCGCTTTTGGAGATTAGTTTTTCTGTAGTGTTTGGTTTTTGCTGGCATGAACAAATAACCAAAAAGAAAATAAATAAGTTAGAATATTGTCTAATTGCTTTAAAAGTATTTGAATTATAATTTAATAGGCACATAAAATAAAAAAGCTTAACCAATACCCCTAAATTAGGGATAAATGGATAAGCTTTATAATATTATTCGACCAATGACTACTACGCGTATATCAATGCCTTAAAATGTTATTGTAGGTATAACCCAGTAAAATCAAGCGGATTTACTCCTGGTAAATTAGAGCCATACTTAGCGTTAATTGCTTGAGCAAAAGCATTTGCAAGAATAGCATAACCCCTTGGTGAAGGATGAACCCCATCAAGCGAGAATCCACCACCAGTACCAAAAGTTGCAGTTACTACACTGCCGTCAGCCTGAGTAAACCCGTTGGCACCTAACTCAACTAATAATGCATTGGCATCAACAAAAGCAATATCGTATTGTGTAGCTAGTGCAGCTATTGTTTGATTATAAACTGTTAAAGCTGCGTTTGCTGTAGCTTGTTCTTCTGGAGTTAAAACCCAATTATCAGCTAAAGGAACAGCAACACCATTTATTGATGTTGGGTCAGCAGGGTTAGCTAAAGTGCCTATAAAAGAACTAGAGGTTAATACTAACAAATCATCAGGTGTAGATTGTCTCATATTTATTAACGCAGGATTAAATCCGGTTAAATCTGTTAAATCTTCATCTATTAAAACGACTGAATTAGATGAGCCTGCTTCAAATGAAATGGTTCTCCTAGCTACTTCTTCTGCAGAAATTGCACCTAATTGTTGTAATTGCGCGAGTCCGCCATTGTATGCTGCATATGCGCCATTTAATAAAGTAGCTGTAGCTGCATCTAGAGGAACTGGGTTGTAAGGTACAGTAGTTAAAAATGGAATTGTGGTTACATCTGGCAAATTTGCTATCACACCATCAGCACCGTTAGCAGTCATAGTTTGTAAAATTCCATTAATTGCCCCAGCAACTACATTAGGGTCAGAAATATCAGAACCTCCATAACTACTTGGGTCTATATTGCCTGTTTGGTCAACACCTGCTCCTCCTGCTGTTACATAACCTAATATGTCATTATTTCCTATCCAAAGGGAAAAGAAAGTGGCGCCTTGCACAGCAGCGTCTCCCAAAACAGTTGCATTTGGGCTTGATGCAAAACGGGCAAAGTATGGATTTGCGGCTCCTATTGGAACACCGGCTAAATTTCCGTAACCAGGTGCTAAAAGATGATAGCTTTTCGCTCCCGGTACACCCATATTATTAAATGAGCCAGATAAAACATTTGATATTTCAGTAGCGCCTTGCCCTTGAACTGGAACAGGAGCTGGAGAACCACTTGCAAACGAAAGAATTAAACGGTTTCCTGTAATAGGAGTTCCTCCTAATGTCATTCCCCCTAAGTCATCGGCCATAAAAGGGATATTAAAATCACCTCCACCAGCTAATGCAAAGTTAGATGCTAACATATTTGGATAAGAAGCAGCTTGTCCCGATTGAAAAAGAGCTGCATCTGAAAAACCAGCAGTTAAAGAATTGCCTAAGGCAACATAGTTTGAAAAATTGGCAGAACCACTTGTAATAGTTATTGGTTCTGGTGGAACTGGTGTGGCAGTTGGGTTTACAGCATCATCATCAGAACAAGAGGCGAAAATAAGTCCAAACATGGAAAGTAGTGCGAGGAACTTCTTCATATCAAAAAAAATTAAAGTTAGTTTAAGTTAAATTTAGCGTTAATCGCTTATTTTCAAAGCTATGTGAAAATTGTTATACATACAATTAAATGGCAAAAAAAATTATGCATGCATAATAAATTGACTCAAATTTTAATGATTTAGGAAATTTAGCGTTTTGGAAAAGAATTCTTTAGGGTTTTCTGCATGCAACCAATGCCCTGCATTAGAAATGGTGTCTATGCTAGCATAGGGAAAATGTTTTTTGATAGTGTCAAAATCGTTTAGAAGAATATATTCGGACCTATCGCCTCTTAGAAAAAGGGTTTCTCCAGAAAAAGATGCGGTAGTGCTAATATTTTCTCCTATTTCTTCCATTTTATCTTGTAAAATGGAAAGATTAAACCTAAAACCTAGTTTGCCTTTTTCGACCCAATACAAGTTTTTTAGTAAAAATTGTCGAATACCAAAATCTGAAAGATGTTTGGCAAGTTCATTGTCAGCTTCTGAGCGGCTATTTATTTTATCAAAATTCAGAGAAACTAAACCATTAATAATTTCATTATGGTGTGGAGGATAATACTTAGGTGCGATGTCTGCGACTATAAGTTTTTTAACCAACTCAGGGTTTGAGCATGCAAATTGCATTACTGTTTTCCCTCCCATAGAATGACCTATAAGATTTGCTTTTGGAATATTATGATGAGCCATATAATTCTTTAGGTCATTTGCTAGTAGCTCATAATTAAAATTTTCTGAATGAAAACTTTTCCCATGATTACGTTGGTCTATCAAATGAACTTGAAACTCATTTTTGGCATATTGACCTCCAAGGGTCTTCCAATTATCAGACATGCCTAAAAACCCATGTAATATGAGTAATGGTTCTCCTTCTCCTATAATTCTAGAATGTAGTACCTCCATTATTGCAACCTGTGTAAATACATATTTATAACATTTTCTAAACCTAGGTATAGCGATTCGCAAATTAGTGCGTGCCCAATAGAAACCTCCAGTAAATTGGGGATATTTTCTTTAAAGAATTTAATGTTATCTAAGCTTAAATCGTGGCCAGCATTAATTCCAATCCCTAATTCGTTAGCTATTTTGGCGGCATTGGTAAATGGGATAACTCCATTTTTGTTGCCTTCGGAAAAAGACTTAGCAAAGCTTTCAGTATATAATTCAATACGGTCTGAGCCAATTTCTGCTGCGCCTTCTACCATTTTCCCCACTGGGTCAACAAAAATAGAAGTACGGATTCCATTCTCTTTAAAAGTGGAAATAACATCTATTAAAAAACTCCTGTTTTTAATGGTATCCCAACCAGCATTTGATGTAATAGCATCCTCTGCATCAGGAACTAAAGTTACTTGAGTTGGTTTAATTTCCAAGACCATGTCAACAAATTTTGGTATTGGATTTCCTTCAATATTATATTCTGTAGAAACAATTTCTTTTAAATCGTAAGCATCTTTGTAGCGAATATGTCTTTCGTCAGGTCTAGGATGGATAGTGATTCCCTGTCCGCCATAAGACTCTATATCTTTTGCAGATTTTAAAAGATTTGGTATGCTGCCACCTCTAGAATTTCTTAGGGTAGCTAATTTGTTGATGTTGACACTAAGTTTAGTCATAAAATCTATAGCTTTTGTAGCTGCAAAAATACAAATTGGGCACACCTTTTGCAGTTTAAAAGTAGTATTTTGCACAAGATTTAAAGCTATGGAGTTACAAAGTCAATTATTGAACAATTTACCTGTTTTTGAAGTTTCGGAAAAGATGGATGAGGTTATTGGTTTTTTTGATAAAACTACTTGCTCCCATGTTGCTATCGCAGAGAATAATATTTTTTTAGGAGTTTTACCTGAAAATGACATAGCTTTTTTTGAAGCAGATAAAAAGGTTGAAGATTATAGACATAACCTAGAAAGTTTCTTTGTTACAAATGAAACCTCTTGGTTAGATGTTCTCGAAGTTTTTGCTCGAAATGAGGCTAACATAATGCCAGTACTTGATGCGGATAAGCATATTTTAGGGTACTATGACTTAACTGATGTAGTTGGTGTTTTTATTGATACACCTTTTTTTACCGAACCTGGTGGTATTCTAATCGTAGAAAAAGGTTTGAAAGACTATTCTATGAGTGAAATTGGGCAAATTGTTGAAAGCAATAATGCTAAAGTTTTGGGAGCCTTTATCACTGATAATCAAAATGATGTAGTGCAGGTAACTCTAAAAATTAGTTCTACTAATCTAAATGAGATTTCGCAGACCTTTAGAAGATATAATTATAACATCCTTTTTGGAAATAGCGATGATCAGTTTTTGGAAGACCTTAAAAAACGGTCAGCGTACCTAGATAAATATTTAAATGTCTAGATTATATTTTATCTTTTAGTACTGAAAAAAAGAAACAAATGAAAGTTGCAATTTACGGCCAATCTTTCCCAGGGAATGACATCAACTGTGTAATTGAACTCCTAGATGAGCTTGAAAAGGTTGATGCAAAGGTTTCGATAGAGGCAGATTTTGTAACCCTTATTTCAGAAAAGTATACTTTAAAAAAGTATATAACTTTCACTCTAGATAAAGGCTTAGACAATTCATTTGACATTTTTGTGAGTTTTGGTGGGGATGGGACTATGTTACGAGCTGTAACATACGTAAAAGATATGGGCATCCCTATAGTTGGTGTAAACACAGGTCGTCTTGGCTTTTTATCTACATTTAAGAAAGAGGATGTACGTAAGGTAGTAACTGAATTTGTTGCAGGTAGTTTTACAATTGAAGAGCGCAGTCTTGTAGAGATTTGTTTAAATCATGATGTTGCAGAGTTTGGAGACTTAAATTTTGCTTTAAACGAGATAACAATAAGTAGAAAGGATACTACTTCTATGATTACTGTTGAAACTTATTTAAATGGAGAATATCTAACCTCTTATTGGGCAGATGGACTTATAGTTTCCACACCTACAGGTTCAACAGGATATTCTTTAAGTTGCGGTGGTCCAGTAATTGCCCCTTCGACAAAATCTTTGGTGTTAACTCCTATTGCGCCACATAATTTAAATGCGCGGCCTTTTGTAATACCAGATGATACTGAAATTAGATTAAAAGTTTATGGACGAGAAGAAAACCACTTAGTTTCTTTAGATTCTCGTATAGCTACAATACCTAATGAAAAGGAAATAGTAGTTAAAAAATCAAACTTTACTATAAAGATGATAGAATATAAGTCTGAAAGCTTTCTTAAAACATTGCGCAACAAAATGCTTTGGGGCGAAGACAAGCGCAATTGAACTTCTAGCAACAATAAAAAAGCACAAAAACAGTTTTAAAAGAGAACATTATATGACGCTGAAGCAAGTCTTCTTGTTAATACTCGTTATGGCAACAATTTTTGTTTTTTTATGAGAGTATTTTTTTTAGTCTTTTTATTTGCAATGGGCACTTTAGGAGCGCAAACCTATGAGATAGGCATTTTTGCTGGCGGGGCTAATATGATAGGCGATGTAGGTAGAACTAATTATATTCTTCCTTCAGGCTTAGCTTATGGAGGACTATTTAAATGGAATAAAAGTAAAAGATATGCTTGGAGAGCAAGCGTAATGAGAGGTTCTTTTACCGCAGATGATACCAAGTCTCACTTAGCTTCAAGAAAGCAGCGAGCTTATGTGGTTGAGAATTCTGTAACTGAATTTTCCGCAGGGTTAGAATTTAATTTTGTAGAATATAACCTTCATAAGTTAGGTCCTTCCTTTACACCTTATCTATATACAGGATTCACATATTTTAGGTATGATTTCAATTACATAGATGCACTTCAGGTTCAAGATATTAACCAAAAAGATGGAAGTTTTGCAATTCCTATGACAGTAGGAGCAAAATATCGCATAAGTCAGTTTTTTATTCTTGGTGCCGAAATTGGCGCTAGATATACATTTAGTGACAATCTAGACGCGAGTAACCCTGAAGGTTCAAATTTTGAACAACTTAGATTCGGAAATATTTTAAGTGATGACTGGTATATCTTTTCTGGTATCACATTTACTTATACCTTTGGGCGCAAACCATGCCAAGATTGTTTTGAGTGATAAAACGAATTCTTTAACAGATGTAAATCAAGATAAACTACCTAAACACATTGCTGTTATTATGGATGGTAATGGTAGATGGGCTAAAAAACGTGGTAAACTTCGCGTTTTTGGTCATCAGAATGGAGTAGAGGCTGTAAGGCAAACAGTGGAAAACTGTGCAAAGCTTAAAATTGATTTTCTTACACTTTATGCATTTTCTACTGAAAATTGGAACCGACCTAAGATTGAAGTTCAAACTTTAATGAAGCTCTTAGTGTCTTCCTTGCGTAAAGAATTAACAACCCTTAACAAAAATAACATTCGTTTAAATGCAATAGGGAACATAGATTCACTTCCTAGAAAAGCTCATAACGAGCTTAATGAAGTAATTTCTAAAACGGAAAAAAACACAGGAATGACACTTACTTTAGCATTAAGTTACGGTTCTAGAGAAGAGCTAAAAACTGCTGTTAAAGCCATAAGTATCAAAGTTAAAAATAATATAATTTCTCCTGAAAATATTGATGATACAATTATTAATACTCATCTTTACACGCATGATTTGCCAGATGTAGACCTGTTAATACGTACTAGCGGAGAACATAGAATAAGTAATTTTCTACTTTGGCAAATTGCATACGCTGAATTATATTTTATTGACGTATTTTGGCCCGATTTTAACGAACATCATTTGGTGGCAGCAATATTAAACTACCAAAATAGAGAAAGAAGATTTGGAAAGACTAGCGAACAACTCAATTGAAAGGATAATTAAAACTACTACCTATACTAAATTATTACTCCTCCTTTTTTTAACAACATCAGTAACTTTTTCTCAAACTTCTTATGAAGATGGCAAAAAGTATATTCTTGGTGGGTTAGAAGTCACAGGTCTGCAGAGTTATAATGAACAAACAGTAAAAACATATACGGGTCTTAGGGTTGGACAACCAATTACTATCCCTGGTGAAGAAATAAGTGGGGTTATTAAAAAGTTATGGAGTTTAGAGCTTTTTAGTGATGTCGCTATGTATCAAACTAAGATTGAAGGAGATAAAATCTTTTTGGAACTTAATATTTTAGAAAGACCTACGCTTTCAAAAGTTACTGTTTATGGGGTTAAAAAGCGTAAGGTTGATGAAATTATTAATGATACAGACCTCAAGAAAGGAAAGAAAATAACTGAAAGTTTAATTGCTAACACTAAAGGATATTTAGAAAATAAATATAAAAAACAAGGTTTTTTAAATGCTAAAGTAAATATCGCCACAGCTCCTGATACTACAGGTACCAATTCTGAAAGTATGGTAGTTAATGTTAAAAAGGGTGATAAGGTTAAAATTAAGAGTATTGTTTTTGAAGGCAATGATAAAGTAAAAGATAAAAGGCTTAGAAGAGCACTTGGCAAAGCAAAAATTAAGAAAAAGAAGTTAGGGGCATTTTGGCAACGGTCTAAGTATATGGACGACGAGTTTAAAGATGGACTTAAAAACGTTGTTGATGCTTATGCAGAAAAGGGATACAGAGATGCTAGAGTATTGTCTGATACCTTTATTAAAGTTGATGAAAATAATATTGCCCTAAAGATAAAAGTAGAAGAAGGGAACAAATACTACTTTGGAAATATAGATTTTGTTGGTAATTCTGTTTATACTGATCGTCAATTAAGTCAAGTTTTAGGTATCAAAAAGGGAGATACTTATAATGGAGTATTACTAAAAGAGCGTATTGCAGATAATTCTAAACCAGATGCCGTTGATATTACAAATCAGTATCAAAATAATGGATATCTCTTCTCACAGATTAATCCAGTGGAAGTTGCCGCTGTAAATGATACTATTGATTTTGAAATAAGAATTATAGAAGGTAAAGAGACTTTTTTAGACCATGTTACAGTAGTTGGTAACGATAAAACAAATGATCATGTAATTTTTAGAGAGTTACGTACAAGGCCTGGTCAAAAATATAGTAAGGATAATATTGTTAGAAGTGTTAGGGAATTAGGGCAGCTTGGTTTCTTTGATGCTGAGCAGATTGTACCTGACGTAGAAAATCCTGATCCAAATTCGGGTACGGTAGATATTAAATATAGTTTAGTAGAGTCTGGATCTAGTCAAATAGAATTACAAGGTGGTTATGGTGGTGGCGGTTTCATAGGAACTTTAGGACTATCTTTTAGTAATTTTTCACTTCAAAATATATTTAACGGTGAGTCTTACAAGCCAGTTCCAATGGGGGATGGGCAAACTTTTGCACTTCGTTTACAGGCGAGTAGAACATTTAGAGTATATAGTTTAAATTTTGCAGAACCTTGGTTGGGAGGTAGAAAACCGGTACGTTTTAACCTTTCTTTTTCTAGAACGCAACAGTTTTCTTCTCAATTTACCAATCAAGGACAAATAGATGTTGACAAAGACCGTGGCTTCTCTATAACTGGGATTTCTGCCGGTCTAGCAAAAAGAGTTCAATGGCCAGATGATTTCTTTACGGTTTCTCATTCTTTAGGGTATCAATTGTATGACTTTAACAACTTTAATGCTGGGTTATTTAATTTTGGGAACGGAAAATCTAACTCTTTGTCTTATACTTTTGGTCTTTCTAGAAGTTCACAAGGACCAAGTAGAATATTTCCTTTAAGCGGCTCTAATTTTGAACTTACTGCAAAGTTCACACCTCCATATTCGTTGATAAGTGGTAAAGATTTTAGTGGCTTACAAGCAAGGAGTGAAGAACTTATTGCTTCTGCGAATGATGGCACACCATTAACAACTGCAGAAGTTAATGAATTGCAAGATATAGAAGGAGAGCGCTTTAACCTGTTAGAATTTTATAAAGTAAAATTTAAAGGCGATTGGTATACACGTTTAGCAGGAAAATTAGTACTTCGTTCAAATGCTGAATTTGGATTTCTAGGAAATTATAATAAAGATATAGGAGATGTTCCATTTGAACGCTTTTTTGTTGGAGGTGACGGGTTAGGCAACTTTACATTAGATGGTAGAGACGTAGTGCAATTAAGAGGTTATGACAACAGCTCGCTTACGTCGTTTGTTATAAACCCTATAACAGGAAGACAAGAGCAAGATGGAGGTACTATTTACAACAAATTTTCATTAGAATTACGTTATCCCTTAACGTTAAAACCTTCGGCATCTATTTATGCACTTTCTTTTTTAGAAGCAGGTAATTCTTTTAACAATTTTAATGAATTTAATCCGTTTGAATTAAAGAGATCTGCTGGAGTGGGGCTGCGTATTTTTATGCCGGCATTTGGTCTCTTGGGTATTGATTTTGGTTATGGCTTTGATACAGATGCTAGACCAGGATCAGTTGGTCCAAGTGGTTGGCAAACACACTTCATTATTGGTCAACAGTTTTAATCTATAGAGATTTTGTCAAATTAATAAGGGTTAATCAACTCATTTTAAATTATTTATTAATTTTGGCACGATATTTTCTATGTAATAAGCGGAAGTAAAAATGAAGTTAAAAGTTCTATTTTCCATAGTGCTCACATTATGTTCCTTGTATGGATTCTCTCAAAGAGGAGTTCGAATTGGTTATGTGGATATGGAATACATTTTGGAAAATGTTGAAGAGTATCGTGATGCAACAGCGCAATTAAATGCCAAAGCTCAAAAGTGGAAGCAAGAAATTGAATTAAAGCAAAGTACAGTTGAGCAGATGAAGAAAGATTTAATGGCGGAAAAAGTGCTGTTAACAGATGAGT
>CAYTRI010000005.1:0-11964 GCA_964440105.1 uncultured Flavobacteriaceae bacterium | reverse complement strand
GTTGAGCAGATGAAGAAAGATTTAATGGCGGAAAAAGTGCTGTTAACAGATGAGTTAATTGCTGAACGGGAAGAAGAGATACAAATTTTAGAAACAGAATTGTTAGATTATCAACAAGATCGTTTTGGGCCGCAAGGAGATTTAGTATTGCAGAAACAGTTACTAATTCAACCAATACAAGACCAAGTGTTTAATGAGGTTCAAAAGATTGGTGCCAACAAAAAGTATGATTTTATTTTTGATAAATCAGCGGATGTTGTAATGTTGTACTCCCAAAAAAAACACGATGTAAGTGATTTGGTATTAAGGGAGATAGGAAGAACTAGAAAAATAAGTGCTTCAAAGAAAGACCAAAAGCTTAAAAATAGATTAAAAGAGTTTGAAGCTGAAGAAGCAGAGGTAGATGAGGAAATTAGTGATGCTTTAAAAGATAGGCAAGATAAAGCTGCTAATACAAAGGAAGCGAGAGCTCAGGCCTTTGAAGCAAAAAAAGCAGAACAGCTTAAGCTAAGGGAACAACGTAAAAAAGCTTACGAAGAACGAAGAAAAAAATTATTAGAAGAACGGGACGCAAAGAAGAAGGCGAAAGAAGAAAAAGACAATAAAGAAAAAGATTCAAAAGATGAATCTGAAGATTAAACACTATAAATTAAATTAACACTCGAAATTAAAGTTACTCAGAATTATGAAAAATGTTAAGAAGATTGCTGTAGCACTAGTATTATTTGTTGCGGCTACGGGATTTGTAAACGCGCAAAGTAAGATTGCCCACATTAATGTGCAGCAATTGTTATCTGAAATGCCTGAAATGATTTCTGCGCAAGCTGAGCTTAAAAAGGTACAAGAAACGTATAGAGCAGATTTGGAAGGTTCCATGAAAGAAATGCAGAATAAGTATACGCAATACCAAAATGAAGCAGCTTCTAAAACCGCAGAAGAGAATGAAAAGAGAGCAATTGAGCTTCAAGGGTATGATAAGAATATAAAGCAAGCAGAGCAACAAGCTATGCAAGAAATGCAAAAGAAACAACAAGAGTTGTTTGCTCCAATATCCGAAAAAGCAAAAGCTGCGATTGATAAAGTTGCTGCGGCCTTAGGTTACGATTATGTAATCGATGCTAGCCCAGGATTAAGCCTTATCGTTTCTAAAGGAAAAGATTTACTTCCAGAAGTAAAACAAGAATTAGGGTTTTAAGAAACCATTTGTAATAATTTTGAAAAACCATCGGTGGCTGAGCAAAGTCGAAGCCGGTGGTTTTTTTATTTTTGAGCATGAACAAACCTATAGGTATTTTCGATTCTGGTGTTGGTGGTACTTCCATCTGGAAGGAGTTGCACGAGCTTATGCCTAATGAAAGTACAATTTACCTTGCCGATAGTAAAAACGCTCCTTATGGTGAAAAGTCATCAGAAGAGATATTACGATTGAGTATAAAGAATACAGAGCTTTTACTAGAACAAAACTGTAAACTTATTGTAGTGGCCTGCAATACGGCAACAACTAACGCTATAAGTTACCTTAGAACAACTTATGATGTTCCATTTATAGGTATTGAGCCAGCCATTAAGCCAGCTGCTTTACAAACTAAAACCAAGAAGGTTGGTGTTTTAGCCACTAAGGGAACTTTATCAAGTAGTTTGTTTTTTAACACCTCTAAATTATATGCTGCAGGGGTTAAAATCTATGAGCAAGAAGGAAGTGGGTTAGTAGAATTAATAGAGTCTGGACTAGAGAGTTCGATAGAGGTAAAGCATTTACTCAACAAGTTTCTAAAACCAATGTTAGAAGAAGGAATTGATTGTTTGGTTTTAGGTTGTACGCATTACCCTTATTTGATTCCAGTACTGAAAGAAATCGTTCCATCACATGTTAAGATAATAGACTCTGGACAAGCGGTGGCACAACAAACCAAAGCTATTTTAGAAAAGAACAAATTATTAAACTTAGATTCGGCTTTTAGTCCTGTTAACTTATTTTATTCAAACACAAACCCCGAAGTACTCAAAAAACTTGTTAATCGAGATAATGTAGAAGTAAATTACCTAGATTTTTAATCTTTTCTTTTGTAGGTCAGATAAGTGAAATCATATTTATGTTTATCATCTTTAGGATGATACTCTTCGTTAATCAATTTCCAATCTTCTAAATTAATTTCAGGAAAAAATGTATCTGCATCTACCTCAGCATGAACTCGAGTTAGTTCAATATGGGTTGCAAAATCTAGAGATTGCTTATAGATTTCTCCGCCACCAATAATGTAAGCTTGAGCATCATTCGCTGTTAACTTAATTGCAGCCTCAATAGAGTTAACCACAGTGCACTTAAATTTTGGCTGGTAGTGTTTATCTCTTGTAATTACAATATGTTCTCTATTAGGTAAAGCTTTAGGAAAACTCTCCAAGGTTTTTCTACCCATTATAATTTTATATCCGGTAGTTAAACTTTTAAATCTTTTAAAATCATCTGGTAAATGCCATGGCAAATCATTGTTTATGCCTAAAGCATTATTCTCAGCTGCAGCTGCAATAATGATGAGTTTACTCACTCTACTTTTTTTTTACTAAAATTAGATATAGGGAAATTGGTTTCAATTTCGTTCTGTATTTCTGATATTCTTTCTTTTTGTTTAGCAACTAATTTCTCGCGTTGTTTTCGTTCCCATGATTTTCCCATAAACCTGTGGGTTACAAAAACATTGAAAGCATGAATCAGAAAAAGAAAAGCCCATACAGAGATTGCCCATATGTACCAGTCATAAGCTTCTCCCTGTTTCAATATTTTATTGATAAGAACTATAAAAACACTACCAATCAAGAAAATGACAAAGTGAGAAAACAAACGTTTCTTTTGTTTTATTCTTTTTTGAGCATGCTCTAGCAATTCATGTTGCTCAATGTCTACTTCAGATTTAGCTTTATTCTTAGAAAACATCTTTGCCTATCTTTAACAACAAAGATAACCGATTTAGAATTTCAAAGATTTTAAGATGAAACAAATTAGAAAGCAATTTCCGGTATTAAATCATTCAATATATGCTAATACTGCAGCAACTGGATTGCTTTACGATGATTTATTAGAGTGGAGACAAGAACACGATTTAGATTATTTAATAGGCGGAAGTGATATGAAAATGCATTCGAACAAAATGCATTCAGAAACTAGAAAAATTGTCGGTAACTTCTTTAAATGCAAACCTGATAATGTAGCACTTGTGCCAAATTTTACCATTGGATTAAACTTTTTAGTTGAAGGGCTAAATAAAAAAGAAAAAATACTACTTATTGATGGAGATTATCCATCACTCAACTGGCCTTTTGAGGGTAGAGGTTTTGATATAACATATGTTTCAGTTTCTAATAATCTTGAAGAAACTATTTTTAATGCGATTAAAACAAAAGGAATTACTGTGTTCGCATTAAGCGTTGTACAATGGCTAAATGGGATTATGATTGACCTGTCTTTTTTGAAAAAGTTAAAGGCAGAATTTAAAGATTTGTTGATTATTTCTGATGGAACCCAATTTTTAGGGACACGAGAATTTAATTTTTCTGAATCCGGTATTGATATTATAGGTGCTAGTGCATATAAATGGTTGTTGTCAGGATTTGGTAATGGACTTATTTTGGTTAAAGATGCAGCAAAGGAGCGCTTCTCCTTAGTTGCTAAAGGATATGGCTCAGGTAGAAATTCGATTGAATTTGATGATAAGAGAACATTCTGTAAGCATTTAGAACCCGGACACCTAGATTCTTTAAATTTTGGCAGTCTAGGGTTCTCTTTAAATTTCTTAGATAAGATTGGGTTAAAAAAAATAGGAAACCAGAATGATGAGTTAAGTCAAAAAGCTAAAATCGCTTTTGAAGGTTTAGGTTTATTGGATGAAGTTTCTGCAAGTCGAAATAAGCACAGTACAATTTTTAATATTAAAGCTGATAAACGAGTTTTTGAAGAACTTTTACGAAATGAGGTAGTTTGCGTACAAAGAGGAGATGGAATTCGTATTAGCTTTCACTTTTACAACACCTTAGATGAGGTAGATGAGATTATAAAAATTCTTAAGAAAGTAGTATAAAGTTATCTTTTAAGTAAAAAACGAAGCTAATTTTATTAAAGTAAAGAATAGATTAAGCTTATTTTATCAAATCGATAAATCGTACGTAACCTATTGACTTGTAGTGGTTTTATGTATTGTTTTGTACTTTAATTCAATGCTAAAATTAAAGACCATGGCAATTAAAAAACAATATTTAAAAAGTAAGCCTGTTTGTAAAGTTACTTTTTCAGTACCTGCTGAAGAAGCTAAGAAAGTAGCTGTAGTTGGCGACTTTAACAACTGGAATCCTAAAGGAAGCACACTTAAAAAATTGAAAAACGGAACCTTTAAAGGCACTTTTGACCTTCCAAAAGAAAACACTTACGAATTCCGTTACTTGGTAGATAGCAACTATGTTAATGATAGTGAAGCAGACCGTTACCAATGGAATGACTATGCTGGAACTGAGAATGCAGTTTTAGAAGTATAGGAAAAGAAATTAGGTTTAAATAAAGAGGCTGTCTTTAAAACATTCTCTACTGTCATTTCGAGCGGAGTCGAGAACTTCAACTGCTTTATTTTTAAAGTATTTCGACTGCGCTCAATATGACAAAATTCTATAATAAGAGTTTTTGTAAGCCTCTTTTATTTTTCAACGGTAACGCCTTTCCAAAAAGCAACTCTACCCTTAATCTGCTTTGCTAGCTCACTTGTCTCTGGATAATACCAAGCAGCATCTGGATTAGTTTTACCATCAACTTCAAGCGAATAATAAGAAGCCATGCCTTTCCAAGGGCAATTGGTATGTGTTTCACTTGGCTTAAAAAATTCTTTCTTTATACTATCTGCTGGGAAATAGTGATTGTTTTCAATAACTAGTGTGTTATCACTTTCTGCGATAATGGTATTATTCCAAATTGCTTTCATTTTTTTATTTCTTTTTAAAGATGTAATTTTTATAGTAGTGCTGCTTATCACTAAATTGATTTTCAATTTGTAGTCCAGCTTCATTTGCAAGCCATGAAACTACTTCGTCGTCATATTTTTGAGAGATTTCGGTATGGATTGTTTCCCATGCTTTAAATTTGACTTCAAGATTTAATGCTTTAATGGTTACAATCTGCTCTTCTTTAGAAACTAAATAGCTTTTAGCAGTGCCGCTCTCTGGGTCGTAAACCTCCCAGTGTAGAAATTTCTCAAGGTCGAAATTTCCATTCATTTCTTTATTAATTCGAGTTAGTATATTTTTATTAAAAGCTTCAGTAATGCCCGTTTTGTCATTATATGCGTCTAAGATTGTTTGCGGATTTTTCTTTTGATCAAATCCCATAAAAACTAAATCATCTTTATCTAATACATCCCGCATGTTTTTTAAAAAAGAAATGGCCTGCGGATGTAATAGATTTCCAATATTAGAACCTAAAAACAAGATAATTTTTTTCTTACTGCTGCTTTGGCCAATATTAGTTAGTGTTTCAAAATAAGTGCCTTGTAGCGTATTTATTGTTACCTCTGGTAATTCTTTATTTATTGAGGCCTCTAATTGGTCCAACGCATTCTGACTAATGTCTATTGGTCTATAATCAAAATCAGCTTTCTTTTCTGCTAAATGACGCAAAAGAACCTTTGTCTTTTTTCCATCTCCAGCACCTAATTCAAAAAGGCTAAAAGATTCACTAGTATTAAAAACTGAAGTTATTTTTTCTTTATAGGTTTCAAGAATTTCATATTCACTATCCGTAAGATAATATTCTGGCATCGCCATAATATCTTGAAATAGCTTATCGCCAATTTCATCATAAAAATACATTGAGGATAAATGCTTTTGATTTGCTGTTAAACCCTCAAATACTTCTTGTTCAAAAGCTGAAGTTAGCACTATAGATTTCTCTTGCATGAAATATTTGTCGTGATTATTTGGCTAACCTTAATCCGGTGAATTGCCATCTTAAATTGGGGTGAAAAAAGTTTCTATACGTAGGTCTTGTATGATTTTTTGGAGTTGCTACAGACCCGCCTCTAAGCACTTTTTGACTTACCATAAACTTACCATTATATTCTCCTAATGCACCATCTGCTTTCTTATAGCCTGGATAAGGTAGATAAGCACTTTCTGTCCATTCCCATCGTTTTCCCCAAGGAAAATAATTTTGTGCCGCTTCCCATTCAAATTCTGTTGGTAGTCGTAAGCCTCTCCATTGTGCAAAGGCAAAGGCCTCATAATATGAGATGTGAGTTACTGGAGTATTCAAGTCTATTTTTTGAAGCCCTAAATAGGTGTAATGATACCAATCTTTATCAATTTTATGCCAGTATAAGGGAGTGGTAATTTTATTTTGATTTACCCAGTCCCAGCCTTCTGCATGCCACAAATCAAATTTTTGGTATCCATTGGTCTCGATAAAGGCTATAAACTCTCTGTTGGTAACAAGCTTATTCGAAATTTGATATGGATGCAGATATACTTTGTGTCTGCCTAGTTCATTATCATAACAAAATGCATCGGAATCATGGCCAATTTCGTAGACTCCCTCTTCAATAGAAATCCAATCTTGTTCATGATTCTCAAGAGGATGGTCTAAAAATACTTCTGAATATGTCGGTAGCAAAGGGTTGTTACCTAAAATATACTTAATGTCGGTTAACAATAATTCTTGATGTTGTTTCTCATGATGAATTCCAATTTCGAGCAAATCGTTTATTACTTTAGATTGCTCAGACCCAAATAAGTTTTTAATGCCTTCCGTAACATATTTTCGATATTCATACACTTTTTTAACCGATGGCCGGCTCATATTTCCTCGGTCTGAACGGATTACTCGTTTGCCTACAGTTTCATAATAACTATTAAATACAAAAGAAAAATCTGCATCAAAAATTTGATAATTTTTTGCGTGTGGTTTTAGAATAAATTCTTCAAAAAACCATGTGGTATGACCAAGATGCCATTTAGGAGGGCTCACATCAACTATAGGTTGAACCACATAATCTTCAGTTTCAAGTGGTTCGCAAATACTTTCTGAATGCTTTCTAGTTTCTAGGAAGAAGTCAAGGAGATTATCAATGGCAATCATGTAAGCAATTTTACCTTAAAGATAAAGAAATGTCTTGGGTCAAGCGAACTGAAAAGTGTTTTTATGCTATTTGATATATAGGAAGACTAAAACTAAATGAAGTGCCCTCATTAGGTCTGCTCAAAACTTTAATACTTGCATTATGCAATTCCATAATCTTTTTTACAATAGCCAAGCCAAGTCCTGCGCCTTCTTTTTGTGTACCCGTTTTTGTTTGTCGGTAGCGCTCAAAAATTAAAGCCTGATTCTCTTGTTTAATACCAGGTCCAGAATCTTTAATAGTAATTTCTACATCTTCATTATTAGGTGTGATTTTTACAGTTACCTTGCCATTTTCGGGAGTAAATTTTAGTGCGTTGTCCATTAAATTTTGAATTGCTCGCTCAACTAAGGAAATATCTGCAAACACTAAAGGAATACCTTTACCCATTTCTAGTTTTAATTCAATACTTTTTTGCTTAGCGAGAACTTGATAATTTCTATGAATATCATTGGCCAATTCACTTATTAAAAAAGGCTCTTTTTGAGGCTCAATTTGGTTTGCTTCTAGTTTGGAATACTCGAATAATTGTGAAATTAATTTTGAAAGCCTTTCTCCACTAGAGTTGATTGTTTTTAAATATTCCAAACGCTCTTGCTTAGATAAATCATCGTCCTTCATTTGGAGCGTTTCAATATAGCCTTGAATTATTGATAAAGGCGTGCGTAAATCATGAGAGATATTGGCAATAAGCTCACGTCTCAATTTTTCCACAGATTTAATTTTATCAATATCTCCGAGAATGGTTTCTGCCATTTCGTTATACGTGGTCGTAACTCCTGCTAAATCACTTGTTTCTGCATCTTTAATTCGGTATTCAAGATCTCCCTGCTGAAAACGTTTGGCGGCAAAAACCAACTCACGTAGATTTTTAGTAAGATACCATACAGACAAAATACCTAGAAGTGCTGCAAAAAATAGTGTAAGAATAGATGTTCCTAAACCAAGTTTAAGAGCATAGCTACTAAATAAATTAGCTCTAGTAGTAAGGTAATCTTCACCTGCTAGAATTATATATACATAGCCCTCTTTATCACCTTTCTCAAATTTTGCAGCTGAAAAAACTTTTTTTGTATCAATATTTTTAGGGTCGTCACCACGTATAAAATCTTGTCCCTTATTATTAATGAATTCTTTAATGGGAGTTAAAGAAATTTGTTTTTGATTAGTCTCAGGAGCGTCGTGGTCTAAAACTACCGAATACTGCACATGGCCATCCATATCTAATAGATAAACCTCTATTGCCCTATTTACGGCCATCATATCATGCATAATATCTCCAAACAAAGCCTTGTTAATGGCTCCTGTACTATCAATAGGACTGGCATCAACAAACTTTTCATCTATTAAGTCCTGAGCAAGGTTTGCATGCAAGCGCTGCGTAGTTTCATAGAAATACTGATTAGAAAAGTAAATTGTTGAGATAGTATAGCCTATACCCGCCAATAGCAGAATAGCTATTAGAGAAAGTGTTAACTTTTTTACCAATCTGTTAGAAAGTATGCTATTACTCATAATTCTTCATTGAATTTGTATCCAACTCCCCAAGTGGTTAAAATAAACTTTGGATTGCCCATATCAGGTTCTATTTTGGAGCGTAATCGATTAATATGAGAATTTACGGTATGCTCATAACCTTGAAAATCATACCCCCATATTAGATTTAATAATTTAGTACGGTCATAGCTTTTACCTGGGTTTGAGGATAAGAAGACTAAAAGCTCAAACTCTTTTGGGGAAAGTTCTATTTTAATTCCGTCTAAAATTACTTTTCGCATTTCAACATCCACGGAAAGATTATCAAATTGCATTACCTTTTCATTACTATCAGTCACGACTTCTGTAACAGACATTTTTTGTCTTCTAAAGATTGCTTTTACACGTGCAATGAATTCACGTACACTAAATGGTTTAGTTAGGTAGTCATCTGCGCCAACTTCAAGCCCTAAAACCTTATCTATTTCTTCTGAGCGAGCTGTCAACATCATTATTGGAGACTGAATGTTATTTGCTCTTATTTTTTGACAAACTTCTATACCATCCATTTCTGGAAGCATTACGTCTAGAATTATTAAATCAGGAACTAACTCAATTGCTTTGCGAAGCCCATCATCGCCTTGAGTTGCCTTAGTTACTTCACAACCTAAATCTTTCAAGTGTATTTCTAACAAATGAATGATTTCTAGGTCGTCTTCAATAATCAATACATTTTTCATGCGCAACGAAATAAAGGGTAAAATCTCACGGAAAGTTCACGATTTAGAATTTAAAATTGTGTTTCCAAGTTTATACAGTCGGTATTTCAGCCTATTTCTTGCATTAAATACTACATATTTTATTTAACCATCTGAAAATCAAATAGTAATAAAAGTTGATTTTTATGTGATACTTCTGCAACATGTTCAAACTTTCTTTGAATAAAATTTTTAAACACTATAAAAATGAACAACTTAAAAACAATTGCAGGAATTCTTTCTCTGGGCATTTTGCTCTTAGGATGCGAAAACGAAACTGATGACGGAGGAGCAGTAGAACTGGATGCTGGAACACTATCAGGTGGTCCATTTACATTTGCTGTTGATGGTATACCAGATATGGTGAGTGAGATTACATTAGATGACACCAATTTAACAGGTAGTTTACAAGGTTATGTAATCACAGATGACTCAAAGAATATTTTAGGATTACCACCAACTCTAGATGCTGTTGAGGGAGTAGATTTTGATGGAGCAGGAGTAGGCTCATGTTATATTTATCATTTAACCTACGAAGATGGATTAACTGGATTAATGGCAGGAGAGAATTTAGAGGATTTAGCTGGTGATTTTGACCTGTCTAATTTTATAACAGTAAACCGTAATGCATTAAGTGCTGGAGTTTTAGCTGGAGGACCTTTTGAATTTACTGTAGATGGTGTGCCAGATATGGTAAGTGGTATTACATTAGATGATGCAGATCTTAATGGAGAGACTCAGACTTACGTTATTACAGACGATTCTAAAAACATTTTAGGATTACCTCCAACTTTAGAAGCAGTTGAGGGTGTAGATTTTGATGGTGCTGGTGCGGGTTCTTGTTATATCTATCATTTAACTTATTCGGGAGAATTGGGTGGATTAGAAGGAGGAGAGAATTTAGAGAACCTTGCTGGCAATTTTAATCTTTCTAACTTTTTAATGGTAAATAGAAGTTCTTTAAATGCTGGTGTATTATCAGGTGGTCCTTATGAGTTTGTTGTAGATGGAGTGCCAGATATGGTTAGTGAGATTGCGTTGGATGATACCGAACTTAATGGAGAGATGCAGACTTATGTCATTACAGACGATTCTAAAAACATTTTAGGAATTCCTCCAACCTTAGAAGCTGTAAAAGGTGTAGATTTTGATGGTGCTGGTGTAGGATCGTGTTATATATTTCACTTAACCTATTCTACAGGTCTTGAAGGCTTAGCTGCAGGGAATAATTTAGATGGACTAACTGGTAATTTTGGGCTTTCTAACTTTGTTATAGTTAATAGAAATGCATTAAATGCAGGTACACTAGCTGGTGGGCCATACAACTTTGTTGTAGATGGTATTCCAGATATGGTACAGAATATTTCGCTGGATGATACCGAACTAAATGGAGATAAACAAACCTATGTTATCACCGATGATTCTAAAAATATTTTGGGTATTCCTCCAACTTTAGATGCGGTAAAAGGTGTTGATTTTGATGGCGCTGGTACAGGCTCATGTTATATTTACCACCTAACATACTCTACTGGTCTAGAAGGCTTAGCTGCAGGGAATAATCTAGAGGGGCTGACTGGTGATTTTGGACTTTCAAATTTTGTGGTTGTCAATAGGGAAGGCTTAAATGCTGGAATATTAGCTGGTGGGCCTTACAATTTTGTTGTAGATGGTGTTCCAGATATGGTAATGAACATCTCATTAGATTCATCAGAACTTAATGGCGATATGCAGACTTATGTTATCACTGATGATTCTAAGAATATCTTAGGAGTACCACCAACACTGGATGCGGTAAAAGGAGTTGATTTTGATGGCGCTGGTGTAGGTTCTTGTTATATCTATCACCTAACTTATTCAACTGGTCTTGAAGGTCTTTCGATGGGCAATAATCTAGAAGGTTTGAGCGGTAATTTTGGACTTTCAAATTTTGTAGTAGTAAATAGAAACCCATTGAATGCAGGTACATTAGCTGGTGGTCCATACAATTTTGTGGTAGATGGATATCCAGATATGGTTCAAAATATTTATTTGGATGACTCCGAATTAAATGGAGATAAGCAGACTTATGTTATCACCGACGATTCTAAAAACATTTTAGGTATTCCTCCAACCTTAGACGCTGTAAAAGGAGTTGATTTTGATGGAGCAGGAGTAGGCTCTTGTTACATCTATCACTTAACGTATTCCACTGACTTAGGAGGTTTGGAAGGTGGAAATAACTTAGCTGACCTAACAGGGGAATTTGATTTATCCAATTTTGTAGTAGTCAATAGAACAGCTGCTCTAAATGCAGGCACTTTATCAGGCGGACCGTTTGATTTTATGATTGATGGCGTTCCAGATATGGTTAGTGGTATTTATTTAGATGATAGTGAACTAACAGGAAGCAACCAAACTTATGTTATTACAGACGATGCTGGTAACATTTTAGGGTTACCCCCAACCATTGCTGCTGTAGAAGGTGTAGATTTTGATGCTGCAGGAGTTGGAATCTGTTATATCTGGCATCTAACTTATGAAGATGGATTAGAAGGATTAGAAGCAGGCAAAAATGCTGGTGATTTAGAAGGTGATTTTGACTT
>CAYTRI010000004.1:0-40192 GCA_964440105.1 uncultured Flavobacteriaceae bacterium | reverse complement strand
CTCCAAGTCCTACCCATTTTAAAATTTTCTTCATTTTATGTCAATTTAGTTTCTATAGTTGTTATTTAGTTATTCTTCTCTTAAGGCATCTATTGGTCTAATACTTACCGCTCGTTGCGCAGGTATCATACCTATTAAAACTCCTAAAATCACCATTAATAAAAGTGAACCTATTACATAAGGTACTGGAACCGTAGGATTTGCATAAGGGAAGTCACCTCCTTGTGTAAAGCTATCTATGATTCTTAGTGTTAATGCGCCAAAGATTATTCCTATAATCCCAGCAAGTAATGTTAATACAAGAGCTTCAATGATAATTTGATTACGAACCTCAGATGGCGTAGCTCCTAAAGCTCTACGAACCCCTAATTCTTTGGTCCGTTCTTTAACAGAAATCAAAAGTATATTACCAATACCAATAATGCCAGCTAAGATACAAGCGACTCCTACAATAAGCGATAAGAAAGTCATACCGCTAGAAAACCCCATAATTTTTTCGAAAATCTCTCCTAAATTAAAAGAACCAAATGCCCTTTCGTCCTTAGGACTTACATTATGGATACCTCTTAAAGTTGCCTTGATATCTTCCTCCACTTTTATCACATCAGCATCGTCATAAGCTGCAATAGTTAACCAAGACACATTCTCTCCAGTGTTATATAGTTTTTTAAATGTAGCAAAAGGAATAAAAATATCACTATCACTCTCAAATCCTCCACCTGGTGTAAACTTATGCACCCCTACTACCTGAAAGTAAATGTTATCAATTCTAATATACCCACCAATTGGGTTTTCATCTTCTTCAAAGAGTTCTCTTTGAGTACGTTCACCAATTACGCAAACTTTTCTTGCTTGTTCAATATCTCCATCATTAATAAAACGGCCTCCATCATATATTTTCTTTGTAGCAATATTTGCAAATGCTGGAAAATCACCATAAACCGCATAATTTCCAGATTTTAAGCCTCTAGTTATTATTCCAGGGTTAGAACCAAAAATACCTTTTACATTACGTGGGGCAATTGTTTCTATTTCTGGAACTCTGTTATATAAAACCTCTACATCTTTTAGTTTAAGTTGAATCTGACGCCCTGTTTTAAAGCCTGCATAAGGTATACTTGTTCTTTGTCCCCATGCAAATAGACTATTCTTTGCAATGGTCTCAAATTGGCGTTCAAAACCATTATCAAGTCCTTTTGAAGCCCCTGACAACCCTATGTAGATATAGATACCAACAAAAACCCCAATCATAGTTAAAAAGGTTCTCAACTTATTCTTACGAATAGATTGAAAAATTTCTTGCCACGTATTTCCGTCAAAAAGTTGTCTCATTTTATTCGTCTCTTAAAGCTACTATCGGTTTAATTTTAGCAGCTCGTCTAGCCGGAAGATATCCTGCTATCGCCCCAAAAACTATTAATAGTATGGTTACAAAAATGGCGTTTGAAATATTGATTTCTGGATTAGTTATAAAGTAATCATCCTCTAAAGTAGGTCCTCCAATAGACCTTAAAACAGATATTCCGATAAGTAAGCCTACAAATCCTGAGATGGTTGTAATAAAAATTGCTTCAAAAATAACCCCATTAGTCACCCTTTTAGGTGTAGCTCCTAGTGCTTTACGAATACCTATCTCCTTAGTTCTTTCTTTCACCATAAAGACCATAATATTTCCAATTCCAATCATCCCAGAAATAATAACTGCGAAAGCAATTATTGAAATTATTGTCTGTAGGACCCCAGCAAATTGTTGGTTTTGTTTAAATTGGTCGGCAACGTTTCTTATGAATATTCCATTAGGGTCAGAGGGGCTAATAATTTTCTTATTTCTTATGAATTTATCCAACTTTCCTTCAAAAGCCATAGCACCAGCATACCCAATTTCTGGTTTAAAAGCCAGTATAATCTGATCTATTTTATCATTATTCTTTTCTATTAATTGGCGGGTTGTAAAAGGAATGTATATATTTCGCTCTTCATTGTCTCCACCATCATCTTGGAATACCCCAATTACTTTAAAAACACTACCGCTTACATCAATAAATTTACCAATAGACTCTTCTCCTTTAAACAAATCTTGCTCTACTAGACGGCCTATTACTGCATATTTTGTTTTCTTAAGAATATCGGTTTCATTTAAATACCGACCCTTCATTATAATAGTCTTCTCTGCAAACAAGTGCGCTGGACCAACTGCTCTTGTAGTATAGTTATCGGACTCTTCTTTGTAAGTAACAGTTGCTCCTCTAGATATTCTTGGTGTAATGTACTCTAAAAGCATAGAGAAATTCTCTTCTATATCTGTTAAATCATCATTTTCGAACTCTATCCTTCTATTTGCCTTATATCCTTTAAAGGGTTCCGTAGTTCGGCCAGGGAATACAAAGAAAACATTTTGGGCATCGTCATTAAAAAATTTAGCAAAGGTGTTTTTTAAACCATTCCCCATGCCAAACAGTACAACATAAATAAAAATACCAAGTGCCACTGTAAAACCCGTTAAAAAGGTACGCAGTTTATTCTTGCGAATAGTTTCAAATATTTCTTTCCAAGTATCTCTACTGAACATACTGTGCCGCTCTAACTTGTTTTACTTTTTTATCTTCTACAATAACACCATCCTTTAAATGAATGACCCTTTTGCACATTTCAGCAATATCAGGTTCGTGAGTTACTACCAAAATGGTATTCCCTTCGTCATTAATTTTTTGGATTAAGTCCATTACCTCATAAGAAGTAGTACTATCTAAAGCTCCTGTTGGCTCATCTGCCAATAGAACTTTTGGTTCTGCTGCCATTGCTCTTGCAATTGCAACACGTTGTTTTTGTCCACCAGAAAGTTCACTTGGCAAATGTGTTGCCCACTCTCTTAAACCAACTCTTTCTAAATACTGCAATGCTTTTTCAGTGCGCTCCTTCCGCGCTACTCTTTGATAGTATAATGGAAGTGCTACATTTTCCATAGCACTTTTGTAATTTATAAGGTTGAATGATTGAAAAACAAAACCCAAGAACTTATTGCGGTATTGTGCAGCTTTAGTTTCGCTCAAATTTTTAATAGGCACATTATCCAAGGTATACTCACCTTCATCAGCCTCATCTAGCATTCCAAGAATATTTAGTAAAGTAGATTTCCCAGAACCTGAAGACCCCATAATAGCGACTAACTCGCCTGCTTCGCAAGAAAAATTAATTCCTTTTAATACATGAAGGGAGTTGCTCCCCATTTTATAGGATTTGTGAAGATCTTTAATTTCTATCATGATGATTGATTGGTTTGTTAGCTATACAGCATTTTGTAATCCTGTTTCAATAGGACTTACAAGTTGTTGATTTGTTACAAGAAAAGTTAAAAAATTTTGTTAAAAGACTATCTATTATCTTCTTCAGTCTCTAATCCGTTCCAAACTTTTATTTTATCGTCAGTAGTTATTCCAGATTTAACCTCTACATGGATACCGTCACTTAGTCCAAGTTCAATATCTTTTCGCTCGAAATGTTGGTCGCCATTTTCAATTTCTACAAAAGGCTTTTTAGTTTCTTCATCGAACTGTACTAAAGCCTCTTTTACAGCTAAAACACTATCTACCCTAGCTAAAATAATAGATGCATTTGCACTTAGACCAGCTCTTATAAAGGTAGTGTCTTGCTTTTTAAGTGTTCCTTTAATTTCAAATTGAATAGCACCATTTTCTTCCTTGCCCTTTGGAGCAATGTAATCTAGAACTGCATCAAAAGTTTTATCTGCAATTGCTCCAACAGTAATTTCTAAGGGTAGATTCTCTTCAATTTTTCCAACTTCAGATTCATCTACTTTACCTTCAAAAATCATTTTTTCTACATCTGCGATTGCAGCTATCGTAGTACCTTCATTAAAATTATTGCTTTCAATAACTTGATTTCCTACTTCTACAGGTACTTCTAACACCATTCCACTTACGGTAGCTTTAATTAAGGTATTTGCTGAATTTCTATACCCGCTTGTTGTTCCTGTATTTACAATATCAAATCGCTTATTTGCGGCTCTATAAGCTTGCTTTGCTTGATCATAGGTAACCTGAGCACGATCTAAATCTGCCTGAGAAATAACACCTTTATTAAATATTGATAATTGACGTTCATAATTACGCTTTTGATCATTCAAATTTATTTTGGCTTCATCAATAGCATTACGCGCATCATTAAGTGCATTTAAATTTGGCACTACTTTAATCTTAGCTAATAAATCGCCAGATTTTACATAATCTCCGCCTTCAACATATACCTCTTCGATTACTCCAGAGATATTTGGCTTGATAAGCACTTCTTCAAGTGGCAAAATACTACCAGTTGCTACTGTCTTTTTTATAATTGTTTGCTTTGAAGCTTGCTCGGTTTCATAAACTGTTGGGTCTTCTGAGTTTTTTTGATATAAATAATACATGGCTCCACCGAAGCCTAAAATGATTACTAATAAAATGATAATGGTTACTGATTTTTTCATTTTTGATTGATTTAACCCTTCGACTTCGCTCAGGACAAGTTGATATAATTACTCTGTTCTTAATGCATCTATTGGCCTAACTTTTATAGCACTCTGTGCCGGAATAAAACCTGCCAATAATCCTGATACTATTAATATTAATAAAGCACCTGCGACAACACCAACACTTACACTTGGATTTAAAAACATATCTACAGGGCCCACACTGTCTAAAATTGCATTAATGCCATAAATAAACAAGGCACCAAACGTAATTCCTGACATTCCAGAAATGATGGTTAAAAAAATAGATTCCATTAAAATCTGCTTTTTAATAGACCATGGATCTTCTCCTAATGCCCTACGAATACCTATCTCTTTGGTTCGCTCCTTAACTACAATTAGCATAATATTACTAATACCAATTACTCCAGAAATTAATACTAATGTACCTACTATAATTGCTATCCAGCGCATGGCGGAAAACAAGGTTTCAACTCGGTTGTATTGTTCATATAAATCAAAAAAGCCAATTGCTCTTTCGTCATCCGGATGTACTTTTCTGCTTTCCTTAACGGTTGCTATCACATCTTCCTTAAGATTACTAATAGAACTTCCGTCTTTAGCAGTAATAGCCATCCATCCTACATTATCTGCCCTATTAAATGCTTGTGAAAAAGCAGTAAATGGCACATAAATTTGTCGTTCCGCATTCTGATTTCCTCCGTTGCTAGACTTTTCTTTATACGTACCAACAACCATAAAATTTACACCTTGTATTTTAAGGTATGTACCTAAAACATCTTCATCTTCTTTATATAAATCTTGTCGAATACCATCGCCTATAACGACAACTTTACGTTTTTCTTTAATATCGTTATGATTTAAAAAACGTCCTTTGGCCGTATACATAGAGTTTTGAAAGATGATTTCAGGGTAATCACCAAAAACGCGATATGAGCCACTTTCCGTACCATAAATAACATTATCCACTCCGCTAGGCCCCCTTAATGAGTTCCTTGGAGAAACTATTCTTAAATCTGGAACATTTCTTTTAATCAGCTCTACATCTTCCAGTTTAAAATTAAAATTTCTGCCTTCGGGTAATCCTTGGTAAGCCATTGTGGTACTCTGTGTCCACATAAACATTGTATTTGTAGCTACACCACTAAAATCTTGTTTTATTCCATTCTCTAAACCTTTCCCCGCTGCCAGTAAAATTATAAGTATAAGTATACCCCAAAAAACACCAAACGCCGTGAGTAATGTTCTAAACCAATTACCGGTCAACACTTCTAAAATTTCTTTCCAACGATCTCTATTAAACATATCTATTCGTCTCTTAGTGCGTCTATTGTATGTATTCTCGCCGCATGCCAAGCAGGAAAAAATCCTGCAATTGCTCCTGCAACTACTAGTACTATAACCGTAGTAAAAGCAACAGTAAAATTAACTGATGGATTAACCACATAATCAATCTCTACATTGGGACCAACAATTTCTAGAATAGCCATACTAAAAATTAATCCTGCAAATCCAGATATTGCAGTTACAAAAACAGATTCTTGTAAAATCATACCCACAATACCCATTGGTTTTGCCCCTAAAGCCTTGCGAATACCTATTTCTCTTGTTCTTTCTTTTACCACAATTAGCATAATATTACTAACTCCAACTACGCCAGCTATAATTGTACAAACCCCTACAAACCAGAAGAAAAATTTAATATTACCGGTTAGTCCATAATATCTTTTCGCTTCTTGTATGGGGTTCCAAATTCGTATAGCTCTTTCATCTTCTGGAGCTACACCATGTATAGCTTTTAAATAGGTAAGGATTTCTTTTGTTGCTTTTTCATTAATAGCTAAAGTTTCATCTAGATTATCAGACTCCGTAAGCATGAAGTTGATATTATTGATTTTATCAGCACCATTAAATGCTAACTGTGCCGTAGAAATTGGTATAAAAATCCTAGACTCTTCTCCTTCATCTTCACTTCGCTCTCCAAAGACACCGATTATTTTAAAACCCGCTCCTGATATCGTTAAATATTCTCCAATTGGACTATCTAAATCGGCAAAAGCTTCGCGTTTAATCTTGTTACTTATAACGGCTACTTTGGCATTGTTTCTAACGTCAGCCTCATTAATGTATCTGCCTTCAGATAAAAACTCATTCTCTATTTCTTGTAAATCACCATTTGTGCCTGCTACGTTATAAACCAATAAATCGTTATTATAGACTACTCTTACGTTTCTAGGAAAGTATAGTACAGAAGCTTTTTCATAGTCAACTATTGGGTTTTCTTTTAAGGCGTCAAAATTTTCATTTCTTAGTTGAATTCGCCTACCCGGATTAAGGCCTTTATATTCTACGGTTGTTCTATTGGGCCATACCCAAATACTTGTTGCAGCATCACCTTTAAATTCTGCTTCAATACCATTTTGCATGCCTTGACCAAAACCTAATAAAATAACGAGGATAAATATTCCGGAAGCAACAGATAGACCCGTAAGGAATGTTCGCAATTTATTCTTGCGAATGGTGTCAAATATCTCTTGCCATCTTTCGATGTCAAACATTGGGTTGGTGTTTTTTGATTGACCCTTCGACAAGCTCAGGGCGAGTTGATGAATGTGCTAATGCACACTAATAAGACTGAAGTTAATCTTATTTGTTACACTTTTTTTGTAAAAAAATGTTAAACAGCTGTACTTCTGTTTTTTAGCTTTCGATATATGAAGAAAAATAAGCCTGCAACTAAGATATACGGAATAGCCATTAAGTACACAATACCATTGTTTATTCCTTCTGCTTGACTATTATCTGCCTCACTTTCTAGAGCCGCTCTGCACATTGCACATTGCGCTTCTACCATTTCTGGAAAAAGGATTAAAAAAAATAACACTAAAATGGCAATCTTTCTTTTCATTTGTAATAAGGAGATATCATTAAGTAAACTACTACTCCTGTTATAGCAACGTAAAGCCATACTGGAAAAGTATATTTTGCCCATGCTTTATGTGCTACAAAGTCTTTTAAATAAGTCTTGCTATACGTAATTAATACTAGCGGAATTATAGCAATTGATAAAACAATATGAGATATTAGAATAAAAAAATAAATGTAACGTATTATACCTTCACCGCCATATTCAGTTGAATTCGATGTCATATGATACGCCACATACATCACCAAAAAAGCAATCGAAAAAATAATACATGTAGTCATTAAATTTTGATGCAACTTTTGTTTTCCATTTTTAATCGCATATACAGCCATTATCAGAAATAATGCTGTAAGACCATTTATTGATGCATAGATGGGTGGTAAAAAACTAAGCGGCTCAGCATTTGGTATCTTATACCCAAATAACAATGCCACAACTAAAGGAATAGCTATTGACAGTATGGTTATCCAAACCTTTATCTTTTTTTCATTTACTTTTTGCCCTTCCATCTATTCGGCTAGTAACTTTTTAATATCCTCTTTTAGCATTGTAATTTGTTGTGCTTCACCTTCATCATTTGTTCCTTGAGCTTCTGTAATTGTACCTCTATAATAAATTAGAGGATTACCAAAACGGTCATTGCGCGAGCGTATATAGCCTTGTTTATCAACTAAAGCAAAAGCACCTGAATGTTCAAAACCGCCAGGAGCTTCCTCTTCTTCATTAGCTGTTATGTAAAACCCTTTATTTGCTAAATCATAAATTGCTTCTTGCTCTCCAGTCATTAAATGCCAATCCATATCTGTAACACCATATTTAGCAGCATATTTTTTTAAAATTGTTGGAGTATCATATCTAGGGTTTATACTAAATGATGCTACACCAAAAGCCTCATCGTCTTTAAAAGTGTCTTGAAGCTCAACCAAATTTTTGGTCATTATCGGACATATAGTGGGGCATGTAGTAAAGAAAAATTCCACCACATAAACTTTACCTAAATAGTCTTCATTAGAAATAAGAAGACTGTCTTGGTTTAAAAATGAAAATTCAGGAACTTTTCTTTTCTTTCCATTATTTAAAATAAATGACAAATCACTTATTGCAGCCGTATTTGCCAGTCTATTATTGTCTACTGTTTCACCATTTTTTAAACGGTTAACTATCCTAGGAATAACGATAATACCAAAAATCAATATTATTAACGAAACCCAAACGTAGGTGTATTTCTTACTATTACTTGATCCTGTTGGCATTGTTCTTTTTTAAAGCTAATCGATATTCTGCAAGAATGACCTTTACGTCGTCTTCCATCTTATTATTTAAATCGGCTACAGAAATAGTATTAAAACCATATTTAACTTCCTCTTCTTCATCGTCATCTCGACCTCTTAGGTTTTTGTCTTTATCAATAATAAAAACGTTTGGATTTGCTAAATTTTTATCCAGTGATAAATTTGTTTTTAATCCTTTAAAAAGCGTTTCGATTTGGCTAGAATCGGCAAAAACAAAATTCCATTTTTTGGTGTCTGCTAATTGCCCCAATTCTTCTTTTAACTCTTCTATTTTTTCCTCAGCACCATAGGGTACTATCATTATCATTTGAAAATCATTAAACTCGTAAAAGCGCTTATAGATTTTCTGATTCAAATTAAAAGCATTACCCTTTACATACTCAATATCACTACCTAGAAAACCTAGAATGGTGATTTTATCTTTAAAGGTATGTTCTGATGATAATGAAGAAACATCTGTTACTTTTTCTGTTAATATTGGTAATCTTCCAAAGTTATTTACTCCTGAAGCAAAAAAGAGATATGCTACTAAAGGAAGTATAAAAAGAACTACTAAAACAAGGACTTTTTTCATAAGTAAATGAGCTATACAAAAATAAAAAAGACGGTTATAAAAACCGTCTTTTTACTATACTTTATTTAACTGCGAATCTAAAAATCCCAAGCCATAAATCCAGTTTTGAAAACATCATATATATATGTTGCTTCAAAAAGTAATATCGTAATTAAATACACCACAAGGAAAATGGGTGTCCAAACAATAGCTCTTCTTAACGAGCTTTTTTCATCTCTTAAGTGCATAAAATCCCACGCTATGTAATACGCTTTTACTAGAGTAAGGATAATGAATACCCAATTCAATAATTTCATCCCCAAGAAATACTTCTGGGTTAAAATCTCTGGTTTTAAAATACCTAAAACAACTTCTACAGTTGTAACTAGAGTAAGGAATGCAAGTACTCCCCAAATCTTTTGAGTGTTTGACTTAAACTTCCAAAGACCTCTAAAAATTTCTAATTTATGTTCGTGCGCCATGTTGCGTAATCTTTATAAAGACTTTCAATTATATGAAAGCGAAATTTAAAATTTATACCAAATAAAAGAATGTAAATACAAATACCCACACTAAATCTACAAAGTGCCAGTACAATCCAACTTTTTCAACCATCTCGTAATGTCCTCGTCTTTCGTAGGTACCAATAATTACATTAAAAAATATGATGATATTTATAACTACACCAGAGAAAACGTGAAAGCCGTGAAAACCAGTTATAAAAAAGAAAAAGTCAGCAAACAACCTACTACCGTACTCATTCCGTACAAGATTTGCACCTTCTACAACACGCACAGCATCAGTTAATCTTAACAGGGATTCTTCTCTATTTAAAAGTGTCTTCTCACCTTCTTCGTTAATTTTTTCTGTTCGTATTAAAATATTAGGATTTGCTTTAAAACCAGTTATCACTTCATTTAAAGATAGTGTCGTAAGCGAACTTTCATCAGCGTTAAACCAAACTCCTTTATCTCTTGTATTTGCAACTCTATCTTCTTCTAAAACAACAGCGAAATCTGCAATTGCAGCTCGCTCACCAGTATCAGCCTGCACAAATTGTAGAACACGTCCTCCTTTAGTTTCTAAAGCTCCAAAGTCTCCTTTAATAAAAGTAGCCCATTCCCATGCTTGAGAACCAACAAAAATAGCACCCCCGATTATGGTTAAAAACATATACCAAATCACTGGTGTCTTTTTCATTTTATGCCCTGCATCAACCGCCAACACCATAGTAACCGAAGACATAATTAAAATAAATGTCATAAAAGCTACATAAATCATTGGGTAGTTACCATGAAAAAATGGTACGTGAGTAAACACCTCATCTGCTATAGGCCATGTTTCAATAAATTTAAACCTAGAAAATCCATAAGCTGCTAAAAAGCCTGAGAACGTTAAAGCATCAGAAACGATGAAAAACCACATCATCATTTTACCATAACTTGCTCCTAGAGGTTTATTACCTCCACCCCAAACGTTTTCTTCAGTACCGGTCGTTGCCGTTGTATCCATAAAAAAGTCGTTTTAATAAAACTTTAGCAAATTTACATCTTTTGCTGTATTGAAAAAGATATTCTGGATTGAAAACTTTCTCTAAAGCAATTTATTTTACAAAAAACATAAATAGTATTAAATACACCCATAAAATATCGAGAAAATGCCAAAAAGTAGCACCTAATTCTAATCCTAACATATTTTTTGGAGTATATTTTTTTCTTAATTGTTGTGTTATCACCACTAATAATGAAATTAAGCCGGCAAACACATGCAAAATATGTACAAAAGCAATCAAAAAAATGTAGGATATTTTAATGTTACTAGTTGGACCAGTAAAATAATACCCGTTTTCCAACATTTGAGAAAAACCTACAAATTGAAGCACTATAAAGCTAATTCCTAAGACAAGCGTAATTAATAGATAATTAGTAACCTGCTTTTGTTTGTTTTGTTTAGCTGCTCGTTTTGCTAAAATATATGTTATGCTACTCAAAACAATTAGAGCAGTGCTAATAAAAAAGGCCTGAGGAAGGTCAATATTATCTAACCAATCCTTACGCTTACTACTTACTATATATGCACTTGTCCACCCAGCAAATGCCATAATTAAGCTGATAATGCCAAACCATAGCATCATTTTTTTAGAGCGAATTTGTTTTTCCTTTGCCGTACCCTGGGTTAAATCCATATTAATACTTAAATAAACTTATCAATTACATAAACTATCTGCATTAAGGTAATGTAGCTTACGCTAGCTAACATTAAACTCCTTGCAGCCTTATTGTCTCTTTTTTCATATAATTTAAATGCAAAAATAAGCATTGCTACACCCATTAAAAAGACAATTATCGCTGCAGGAATAGATAAATGAAGCCTTCCTGTAAACCCAAATGCAGGCATTACAGAAATTACTATCATCCAGATAGTGTATAAAATAATCTGAAGCGCTGTTCCTGTATCTTTTTTACCAGTGGGTAACATTTTAAATCCACCTTTTTTATAATCTTCATCCAACATCCATCCTAAAGCCCAAAAATGTGGAAATTGCCAAAAAAACTGAATCATAAAAAGTGTCCCTGGTTCAATACCAAAATCATCTGTTGCAGCTACCCATCCTAACATAAAAGGTATTGCTCCTGGAATAGCTCCTACAAACACTGAAAGAGGTGTTTTGGTTTTTAACGGTGTATAAACACTTGTATATAAAAAAATTGAAATTGCTCCAAACATTGCAGTTTTGGGACTTAGAATATAAAGCGACAAAACACCTAATATAGTTAGAGTTATAGCTATTGTCATTGCAGTACTAACAGCCATTCTACCAGCAGGAATTGGTCTATTTTGGGTTCGCTTCATTAAAGCATCTAAATCCCTTTCTATAATTTGATTAAATGCGTTTGAAGCACCAACCATGCAGTACCCTCCAAAAGCTAAAAGTAAAATAGATGACAGCTGTAACTCATAGGCTCCAAGAAAATATCCCGCGATAGAAGAGAAAACTACACTAATAGCTAATCGAACTTTTGTGATTTCTTTAAAATCAGCAAGAACTAAATTTAAACTCGAATTTTCTACTGTGCTTGTAGCGGATTTCATTCACAAAAGCTATTGGCTGCAAAGATACTGCCGAGTATGTTCTTTTGCAACGAATTAGCTTTGTTTATGGCAATAAAAAAAGGCTTGGAAAAACCAAGCCTTTAACTCTATTTAAAAAGGATTAAACCTTATTGTAATTTAAATGTAATAGGAATACTAAATGGAACCTTAACAGCTCTTCCTCTTTGCTTACCAGGTGTCATTTTAGGAAGTTTTTTGATAATACGCATAGCTTCTGCTTCTAAATTCTTGTCTGGACCACGCATTCTAATATTACCAATACTTCCATCTCTTTGTATTACAAATACAACACTTACACGACCTTGAACACCCATTTCTTGGGCAATCTCTGGGTAACGGAAGTTTTTACGAATATGCTTTTGCATTTGTTCTTGAAAACATTTCTTTTTGTTACTTGCTCCTTCACAACCTGGAAAAACAGGAACATCCTCAATTACAGCAAAAGGAACGGAAATATCTTCATCAACTTCTTCCATTTCAACATCTTCAACTTCCATAACCTCTTCCTCTTGGCTAGTTTCTGTTGACTCGATTACAGTTTCTTCTACTTCTTCTTCATCTTCAACAACTTCAATAACTTCTGGTGCTGCTGGTGGCGGTGGCGGTGGTGGAGTTTTAATTTGCTCCGTCATTGGCACCTCTTCGTCTAACTGGTCTTCAACATTAAGACTAATGTCATAACCACCATCATCATCATAGTTTTTATACTCTAAAGCTCCATAAACCAATAACATTACAGCAGCAAGTCCTATTACAAAGTAAAGACTACTATTTCTGCCTACATCAGCTTTTGGATTCTTCTTTGGTTCCATATCTATTTGATTTTAGTGTTTGCTAATTTAAATATTAATTCGATATAATGACAATTATAATGAGTCATTTTAACTTTCTAGTGAGTGAAAAGTACTTTTTAATGAGTAAACCGCCAAAAAGTGCACCCATAGTATTCGCTAAAATATCCCAAATTTCAGCCGCTCTACCAAAAGGCATTACGTATTGTAAAACCTCAATCAATATACCATATAATATAGCCGCAATAAGAATTATTAAAATTCCCTTATTCGGTTTAAATGCTTCTCCTATTTTTTCTTTAAGAAACAAACAACCTAAGACAACAAAAATCAGATGAAAAGTAAAATGCGTTATTTTATCTATGTGCGGAATTACTATACCAGTACCATCATCTATATCTGGAAAAGAAAATAAGCTGAGCAATGTAATTAACACTACCCAGCTTATAAATAAAGTTGTATATAAATGCTTCTTAAGCACCAATCAATTCTTTGTAATCCGCATCGCTTAACAGGTCTGCGACCTGAGAAGCATCAGCTATTTTTATTTTAATCATCCAACCATCACCATAAGGGTCAGAATTTACTTTTTCTGGCTCATCTTCTAAAGACTCATTAAATTCAATTATTTCTCCTGAAACCGGCAAGAATAAATCTGAAACCGTTTTTACAGCTTCTACAGTGCCAAACACCTCATCTTTATCTAAAGTTTCATCTATAGTCTCTACTTCAACATAGACGATGTCTCCAAGCTCTCCTTGAGCAAAATCAGTAATACCAACGGTTGCGATATCACCATCAATCTTAACCCATTCATGGTCTTTTGTGTACTTTAATTCAGAAGGTATATTCATTTGAATGCTTTTTTGATATGCAAACAAATGTATGAGAATAAATACTAGTTTTCAAAGAAAATCAAGCTAGATTTTTGACTTCAAGATTATCTTTAATTTCCAAAATTGTACCTCAGCGTAAACCCAGTATTTATCGTTGTTTGAGGGAATGCAGTAGAAACAGCAAACTTTGAAAAGGAATGGTCGTAGAAAAACAATGCATTCAAGTTCTTACTTAAAGCATAGTCTGCAGTAAATTTAATTGACCATAGGTTTTGCCCTTGGGTAATTTGATTATTATCAATATCTAAGTTTCTAATAATGGTAATATTATCCCTTAATGATAAATCTGCTTTTAAATTTAAATCTCCTTTTAATCGCGTCTTTTGTCCACCAATATTAGTAACAAACTTTACATCTTTAAATCGGTACCCTAATCCAACGGTATATTCTTTTCCATTAATTTCAGTCAATAAATTATTATCAAAACTTAAAGAAAGTGTTCTGTCTGTCCTAACCTCTGCTAATACACTTAGTGAGTTCTTCATTTCAAAATCTACTCGCATTAGTGGACTAAATTCATCGGTCAGTATTACATTATTGATGATATTATCTGGTAAGAAATCACCAGTTTCAGAATTTATTGCACCATTTTGTTTTTCTAAATTTGTTTGGAAGGCATTTATACTATATGCCGCGCGATATCCGTGACTTAAAGAAAAACGTTTGAATTTCTTTTTAAAGCCACGTAATTTCATTAAACCCGTATACTTAATATTCCAATTAGGAATTGGAATCTCTCTAAAAGCATCTAGGTTTACACGATTAACATCTTGCCCAGTATAGGCAGCAAAAAATGCAGGAAGTAAAACTTCTTGCTGTGTTTTACCATATCGCTCTGGAAATCCATCAGCGTCAACATTTCCTGTATCTTGATTTCTATCTGCTACAATTCTATTTGCAACGGTAATTCTATTTGCTTTAAACTCCTCAAAAGTCGCCGAATCAAATTCGTCGCTTTTACCAAAAGCTGTGCCAATCATCATCGTAGAAATACTGAAATTTCCAAAATTATTACCTAGTAAATTCTCATATTCCAAATTACCACCTCCTATGTCATTTACTTGAAAGTTTTCTTGGTAATTTGTAGTTAAACGCCTATCTGCTGTTAAGTCTATAGTTAAATCTTGTGTAGGTTGTGCCGTAGCAACAATAGCTAATTGTTTATTGGTGTTTTCTAAATACTGAGAGTTAAAATCTGAAAAAGTAGTTAACCAACCGTTTCTAGCAGCTTCAAAACGCACATCTCTTTGGCTCCCAAAAACAAAACCTAAAGATGGCCTTCTTGTACCTATAAAACCAATAGACTGTGTGTAACCTGGTAAAACTTTACCGTTATTCTCACTATAAGTTACATTAACACGCTTAACCATTGTTAAAATATCCACCAAAGTATTAAACCCTTTACCGGATTTCTTTTTGGGTTTTTCATCTTTTGCTTTAGAAGATGGGTTACCAGCTTTATCTGTTCTAGCCAATGGATTTACTCTAGCAGGAGCAATCTTACCATCTCGCTTTTTTAATCCTATCAAATCATAGAATCCTTGCATTTGCATATTCATGATTAGGTTATGCGTATTGGCATTTTGTACGGTGTTAATATCTTCGCCAGCTACTTCTCGCAAAGCGTCACCGCCACGTTGCCAGTCAAAATTACTGGTATACGAATACTCGGAATCGATAAAACTTAAAAACGGAATCTTATCAAAAGGTAATTTATAGTTTACCTGCATTTGCTGTGAATGTCTATTGGGTTCACCAAAATCAAAAAAGCCATCCCATAAATCCAAATCTTGATTTATTCCTGAGTCTTCATCCTCATCTATATTAAAGTAGTTGCGTACAATGTTATTATTTGATGCAGTTAGGTTAACTCTAAGTGATTTAGTTAAACTATAATTTAAAGCGTACTGCCAGTTAAATAAATAATTTCGTTGCTGCAATAAAGGTAAATCCAATGCTTCAACCCCAGGTTCTAAAACATCTCTAAAACGTTGTTGATTAAAAGAACGATTATAGTTTGCATTTACCGATAAACTTGTAGGTAATAAATTAAGGTTTAATTCCTTTAACCATTGCCAATATTTACCTGTAAAAAGTGAATCTTTTTTTGCAAACGGAGCAATTGGGGCAGGTTTAAAATTGTGATTGTAAACAAACCCTGTTGTTACATTTTGATCTTGTAAATCTGCTATTTCAAAATCGCGATGATTTGTTTCATTATATGAATAATTAAAGGTGAAGTTTTCAATATCATAAAAATTTTCTTCAGCCTCTTCTCCTCTATTCTTTCTAACTCCAATTAAATTTATGCTTGTTCTTTTGGTATAATCTTCAGCTTGTTCTAATATAGTCTCTGCTTCTTCTTGTGTCTGAGCAGCTGCAATTCTATCATCCAATTTTAAATCGTCATAAACTGGATCAAACTCTGGTGTAATTATAGTTTCTGAAATTCCATAATTAAATGGTATTTGTAATCCCCATTTTTGAGGAAACAGTTGACCAACATTTACATTAGTCACTACATCATAAGAAATAGCATCTTCTCGAGCTCTTTCATTTGGCATTTGGTCTATAGACCCAAAACCTGAAGTACTCGTACTCCCAGTTGCTGTGACGTTTGCAAAATCTGCCATGTTAGCATCAATTGCAGCTACTGCTGCCCAGCCTCCATTATTATCTAGTCCAGCCAAACGCAATTCATTAAACCAAACTTCTCCTCTTGCAGGTACATTATCATCATTTTTAACTCCTATCATCATACTACGAATGCTACCTAAAGAGGGGTTTCCTCTTATACCAATTCGGTTTCTACCTAAAGTTCTTGTAGCAAATTCTGCAACGGGAACCACTTCTCCGTCTATAACTTCATAATAATTAATATCACTTAAAGTTCCACTTGCTATACCAAGAGATTTTACTTTATTCAAATCAGATAATGCGATGTTGAGTTCATTTACATCTGGCCAAATATCTTCTGCAGTTCCTGAACCAAAAGGAGTAAACTGTAATGGTATTTCTATCTGATAAAAATTTTCTGAAAAATCTGTTCCTATTCTTAGAAAACCAACTAATGGTGTATCATCATTAGAATAATCAGTATCTACTATTTTTTCGGCATGCATAAACATTTTAATACGCTCATATTGGCGTACATCAATATTTACATTTTTAAACACCCCCCTAGAATCCTGTGATTCTAAGTTTTCTACCACAAATGATAACGATTGTTCATTTTGGTTGATGATGGTATTATTATTGTTCAGTTGTTCTCGCACTACACCAGGAGGCAAAACATAAGGAATTGGTGTTCGCTGCTCGTTTTCTTCAATATTTACGGCATTTACATCAGTTAAGGTGCCGTCATCTCCGGGTATATCATCAACGCCAGGCTGCAAAGTATTTGTATAACTACGCCAATCTCCTCTAACCAAATCTAAAGTTGCAAAACGAAGTACAACATCGTCTGTAAAACCAGTTAAATACATTCTCATAAAACTTATAGAACGGAAATCAGTAATACCACCTACAGCATTTGTAAAATCGCTCAATGGAATTTTATACTGAATCCATCTTCTATTTAATTGGGTATTATTTGGGAGTTCTGGAGTTACACCTTCTCTAATATCCGTTACATACTGATCATTAATAGTTGTATTTGGTCTAATTTGAATGCGATATTCATAATAACTATTCACCGTATTCATGGTTAAATCGCGATCAATATCTTCTACATCTGGTAAAGTTGTAGAACCCCTGTTTGTGTTAGTAACTGCTACAGGAGAGTTTCCATCCGGATTATTAAAATCCAAATAGCGTTCTAAAATACCACCTTCTCTATTTAAATAATATTGAAAATCATCGAGAGCAGGGTCTTCCGCTGGACCGTTATAAATAGCTGCTTCTTCAGCATTTGCTAATCCATCATAACCTATATCTTGTAGGGCTCGATTTGCCTCAGCAGCATCAAAAGCATAAACCAAGGATTGTGTAGCAGGAACTTCACCCCAAGATGTTGGAGCTACTAAATCATTACTACCAACACCAGGCAATCCATTTTCATATTGTTTTTTACCATCCTTTAAAATATCTTCAGAAATATTTCCTAGGTTTAAAACCAACTCTCCAGCATTTGTATTTGGTGTTTCTCCATCTACATACGGGTCTAATACCCAAAATTGAACAAATTCTACATTAGATTGTTCAAAATTTGTGCTACTTAAAGAACGCATTAGTCCTCCCCATTTTTCAGTTGGTTGCTCCGTTGTAAAATCAGGATTAGCGTTATAGGGTCCTTTTTGGTTGGGGTAATATGCCACATCTAAAGTACCTTGCACAGTAGTTTGCCCTTGAGCAATATTAACCTGTGGAAATACTTCATCAATAAAAACTCTCCGTGTAGGGTTTAATGAGATGTCGTTATCTGTGACACCTGCAGGGCGTTGATTAGTATAAAATATTGGGTCGATTGTGTACCATGCAGTTTTAGCTCTACCATAACCATTTAGCAAATTATTAGGGTCTTCAGGTGAACTACCTTGCAATTGATTTCCTGGTAAAAATTCTAAAGGTGGACTAGCCAATGACCAACCTAACGAAGATCTTATGTCTATTAAAGCTTGTGCTCCTTCAAAATCATCCAAATATGTGGTTGTTTCCCCTTGAAAATCTGCATTTTTTGGAGAGTTAGGTTGTAAAACAGCAACTTCCCCCCTAATTGATATGTTCGAGGCAACATCCGTATCGATATTAGGAAGTTTGTTTGCTAATCTTGTTAAGAAGGGAACTTCGGTACTAAAATTACCATTTAAACCAAATACTGTATTATTTACTGGTTCTACTCCAAAATTTGATTTTTGAGTGAGTGGTCGCTCATTAAGGTTCAGTAATGTTCCCCCTAAAACAAAGTTATCACTGATTTTATGCTCTACATTAATTCCTGTAAATCGTCTTGTCTGTTGTCCAAATACAGCATTGTTTTCTACTGAAATATTTATAGGGGTGTTTGAAGCCTCTAGGCTTGGATCTAAAAGCTGTACCGTCCCTGCTTGGTAATTTACCGTGTAATCGATGCCTTCCTGTAATTGACGACCGCCAGCAGTAACCCTTACAGAACCTCTAGGCACATTAAATGCGCCAATTGGAATTCCATTATTTCCTTGTGATTTGTAACGACCTTTAAGTTGAAAACGATTCTTCTCAGCATCTTGTAGTGAAGCTGCCTTAGTTTTTGCATACATATTTCTAAATACGTAGCGCTGCTGGTTTACATTGTAGCCTTGGTCATTTTCAACATCATAAGTTCCACCACCCAATTGCCCAAATAAGAATTCTCCAAAAGGTTCAACTTTGGTGAAAATTATACGCCCACTCTGTGTATCTACAGTTATCCCAGGCACATAATCAAAAAATCCATCTCCCCCCGCCTGTACGTCATTATATATATTTAATCTATCTAGATTGAAGATATTTATTAGAATACGGTCTTCAAACCCCACAGGCCAGCCAGCATTTGGATCTACTGGAGTAATATAATTTCTGGGTGTTGGGTCAGAATATAAAATATTTAATTTAAAATCTTCTTGGCTCAATTGAAATGCTCCTGTAGCATAGATGTTTTTCATCATCAAATCCCATATAGGGTCATCTACATTGGTAATGTTACTTTTTAATAATTTTAATATCAGGGTGTTATTATCAATTATTGGGTTTACACCACCCGAAACCGTTGTGGCATCTATACCTCCATTAGCAAATTCTCCCACCTGAAATACTTGTCCATTAAATGTATACTGAAACGCAACTCCTAAAACCTCATCATTACTTAAGCGTTGGTTTAATGAGATGTAACCTAGCTGTTGGTTAAATTGGTAATCCCTACCCTGATCCAATTTTCTTGCGTTCTCTAAAATAGCATAGTCAAAACCTTGATTTACAGTGTAACCAGGCACATTAAACCCATTATCTACCGTAGCTATATCTCTAATAGATTGGGTTAAAGCACCATCAGCATCGCCAATTAAATCTGGATCAAAATCGTTTGCATTGTTCTGTGGTAGTCCATTTGCCCCAGAGGCATTAAAAAATCCTGCTGGCGCCCCACCTTGTCTCCCAATTCTGGTTTGCTCGGATACTGCTTCTCCCAAATCTTGGATAGCAACAACATTTCTAACATTTGTGGTCTGTTGGTTTCTATTTGTTACCCAAACCTCTAGCCTTGTAATCTGTACTTGACTATTAATAAATGGGTAGTTTCTTAAAGCATTGTCATAGTTATCCCTAAAATATTGCGCTAAGAAAAAGTGTTTATCCTCATCATAATCCAATGCTGTAAGCGCAAATTCATTTAAAGTTCCTCCGCCTTGAGCAACTACAGTATTATTTTGTGAGCGTTGCTCAGAAAAAACTGCCGTAACAGTTGTTCTTCCAAACTGTAATTGTGTTTTTACACCAAATAGACTTTGAGCTCCCGTAATCAAGGAACTATTTAAAGGCATATTTACATTACCAATCTCAATTTTTTGGAGAATGTCATCTTCAGTTGGCGTGTAATCTAGTTTTACTAGGTTTTGAAAATCAAAAGTAGCTTCCGTATCGTAGTTAGCAGAAACTTGCAATCTTTCACCAACCTTACCAAGCATACTTAAACTAATACGCTGATCAAAATCAAAAGAAAGATTTGTACGATTCCTTGGCGATAATGCTGGGTTATCATTTTTCTGCCAAATAACACCTAAATCCATTGCAACAGAACCTTGCGGTATTACTTCTATTGTATTTCCTCCAAAAATGGATTCGAAAAAATTATTATTTATGTAAAAATTTGGAAGTAGATTTTTTCGTGCCTCTTCTGAACCTTCTTTTCTTCCAGAAAAAGCATCACTTTTTTCTTTAAAATAAGATTTCATTGATTCTTTTCGAACCAATTCGAAGTATTGCTCTGGGGTTAAAAACAAAGGATAGTTGATGTTAAAATCTCCGACTGTTTCATTATAAACATAACGGTCAATTTTTGCATCATAAGAATACTTGGCAACTATACTGTCAGGATTTTCCAAAATGAGTTTTCCAATATCAAATCCTGTTTTTACAGAATCGACTGGTTGCTCATTGGTATCTTGTGCTGTCGAAAAATTGACGACACCAAGAAATACAATACAAAAGAAAAACTGCTTAAATCTTTTAGATTTAAGAAATGATTTTACCCCTATCTTCAAACTACTTATAAATTTTTAAGCGCGGACTTTATAATGCCCTCAACGCTCAGGGAGGAATTCTGAGAAAGTATTCTTTCCACAACTTTTTCAGACTGTCTTCTTGTGTAACCAAGAACCTCTAAAGCAGATAACGCTTCTTCTTTAGTTGTATTGTTTGATTGTAAGGAAACTTCATCAATATCGTAGACTTTTAAAATCTTGTCTTTAAGGTCTAAAATAACTCGTTGTGCAGTTTTGGCTCCAATACCTTTTATCCCTTGTATTGTTGCAACATCACCGCTAGCTATGGCATCTCTAACTTGTGCAGGATTTAAAGAAGATAGCATCGTTCTCGCAGTACTCGCCCCAATGCCTGATACTGATAATAATAATCTAAAGATTTCTCGCTCGGCTTTATCTGAAAAACCAAAAAGCGTATGTGAATCTTCTTTTACTTGAAGATGAGTATAAAGCATCACATTTTCATCACTTGTTAAAAGTGAAAATGTATGTAAAGAAATATTTAAAAAATAGCCTACTCCATTGCATTCAACTACAACGTATGTGGGGTTCTTTTCTACTAATTTTCCTTTAAGATGATGAAACATTGGTTAGAGTTTTAGCTTTAGCACTTCGACTGCGCTCAGTGAGACAGATTTTAGGTTTAAAATTATAACTTTCTATATACTAAATAGTCATTTTCAACTGATTACTTATTTAGCACCCATTTTAGCTTTCTTACGTTTTTCACGTTCTTGAGCATCAATAACTGCTACAGCGGCCATATTAACCATTTCATCCACACTAGCACCTAGTTGCAAAATATGAACTGATTTTTTAAGCCCAATCATAATTGGCCCAATAGAATCTGCATTATTAAGACCCTTCAATAATTTATAATTAATATTTGCAGCATCTAGATTTGGAAAAATTAATGTATTCACTTTTCTTCCTGCAAGTTTTGAAAATGGGAAGTTGTTATGACATAAATCTTGACTAAGAGCAAAGTCTGTTTGTATCTCACCATCCACAATTAAATCTGGGTTTTTCTCGTGCAGAATTTTTACCGCATCACGAACCTTCTGTGCACTTTTATGATTTGAAGAACCAAAATTTGTATAAGATAGCATAGCTACTACGGGGTCAAAACCAAATGTTGATGCAACATTTGCTGTCATTTGAGCAATTTCTGCTAATTCTTCTGCATTTGGGTCAACATTGATAGAGGTATCTGCTAAAAATAAAGGCCCTCTTTCTGTAATCATAATATTTACAGTAGAGGCTTTGGTAACCCCACTAGCCCTACCCAAAACCTCAAAAACGGGTTTAAGTACTTTTGGATAGGCTCTTGAATAACCCGAAATCATTCCATCTGCATCACCTTCCACAAGCATCATTGAACCATAATAGTTACGCTTACCCATATTAACTTTAGCACTGTAACGAGTTTCACCTTTTCGTTTACGTATCTGCCAAAGCTTATCTGCATACATCGTTCTTATGGGTTTAGACTCTTCAGAACGAGGGTCTATAATTAGCACATCTGCATCAAATTCTAATTCTTTTTTATGCTTATTAATTATTTCTTTATCTCCTAAAAGAATAGGAACTGCAATACCTTCTTCGTAAACAATTTGTGCTGCTTTTAGAACATCTAACAATTCAGCTTCAGCAAAAACAATTCGTTTTGGATTTACTTTTGCCCTATTATGAAGCATTCTAACAACTTTATTGTCATTACCTGATCGGAGCATTAGTTCTTCTTCATATTTTTCCCAATCTGTAATTGGCGCTTTTGCAACTCCGCTTTCCATTGCGGCTTTAGCAACTGCAGGTGGAATTTTAACAATTAGTCTTGGGTCAAAAGGTTTAGGGATTATATAATTTTTACCAAAGGTTAATCTGGTAGTATCATAAGTTATATTCACTTGTTCTGGCACCGGTTCTTTTGTAAGCTCTGCCAAAGCTCTAACAGCAGCCATTTTCATTTCTTCGTTTATTTTTGTAGCCCTCACATCTAGTGCACCACGAAAAATAAAAGGAAAGCCCAAAACATTGTTTACTTGATTAGGATGATCAGAACGACCAGTTGCCATCAGAATATCATCTCTAGTACTACAAGCTAAATCATACTCAATTTCAGGGTCTGGATTGGCCATAGCAAAAACAATTGGGTTTTTAGCCATTGCTTTTAACATCTTAGGTTTAACTATATTGGCCATAGACAATCCTATAAAAACGTCTGCATTAACCATTGCCTCCTCTAATGTAGAAATATCTCTAGCTGAAGCAAATTCAGCTTTTTGTGAAGTAAGATTGTCTCTATCTTTTCTAATAACACCCTTACTATCGAGCATTACAATATTCTCCGTTTTTGCACCAAAAGCTTTGTATAATCGTGTACATGAAATTGCCGCTGCACCTGCCCCACTTACAACGATTCTCACATCTTTCATTTTCTTTTTAGTGAGTTCCAATGCATTTAATAGAGCTGCTGCAGAAATTATGGCTGTACCATGCTGGTCATCATGCATTACAGGAATATCCAGCTCTTCTTTTAATCTTCGTTCAATTTCAAAAGCTTCTGGGGCTTTAATATCTTCAAGATTTATTCCTCCAAAGGTTGGAGCAATTATCTTTACCGTTTCAACAAACTTATCTACATCTTCAGTGTCTAGTTCTATATCTATACCATCGATGTCAGCAAAAATCTTAAAGAGAAGACTCTTACCTTCCATTACAGGTTTTGAAGCTTCTGGACCAATATTTCCTAAACCTAAAACTGCGGTTCCGTTAGAAATAACGGCAACTACATTTCCTTTAGCTGTATACTTATATACATCCTCTTTATTTTTTTCAATCTCTAAACAAGGCTCTGCGACACCTGGCGAATAAGCAAGCGCTAAATCTCTTTGAGTTGCATAAGGTTTAGTAGGTACTACTTTAATTTTACCTGGCTGAGGTTTTGCATGGTATACTAAAGCTTCTCGACGTTGTTTTTGTTTACTCATACCTATATTTTGGAAAACGTAAATTTAAGAGTATTCTAAACAAATAAGATATAAAACTTACTTTGATATTTTAAGTTCGCATATAAGAGTCCAGTAATTTTTAATCGTTTGTTTTAGGAACATTTAAACGCATAGCAAGGATTGCTGAAATTACAAAGAATGCTCCTGCAAAAAGTATCGCATTAACTGCATTGCCTCCCAACAGATATTTATAAATAGGTCCAAAAGTTAAGGTCTCTATTCCCATCGGAATAACTATCATCATATTTAAAATTCCCATATAGACTCCTCTTCTTTCTTGCGGAACCACTTTTGACACCATAGTGTAGGGAATACCCATCATCGCTGCCCAACCAATACCAAATAAGACCATTGGCACCAAAACAAGCGTCATATTATCTATATAAGGTATCGAAAACAAGGCAATTGCTGTACCTACCAAACTATAAGCATATACTTTTTTGCCCCCAAACTTTAATGTTAATGGCACTAATGCAAGTGCAACTACCATGGTAACAATATTGTAGGTAAGACTCATTTGCGCCGATTGCGATGCAGCTTCAGATATGCCGAATCCCATTGTTTTCATAAACAAAGGCGTTATATATTGCCAGTACACAAACAAGGCATACCATTGGAATAAATATACCGCACCAATTTTCCACATAAAAGTTGGCATTTGTTTAATGGCACTAATGATTTCATTAAAGGGTTGAGCAACTTTTTGAAAGAAAGGTTTACTTTTCGCCTCGTTAATTTCGACCAACTCTTCATCTGAAGGCGGTATTTCCGGTGTTTTTAAAACAGACCATAATACTGTGGAAATGGATAGTATGCCTCCAACACAAAAAGAGTAGTACATCCAAGTTGGGATTACACCATCTCCTGAAACCGTTTCCGCTCCAAATATTTTTTGAAATACAACAATCGACCCCATTGCTAATAAGATTCCAGCACCAACAAAAAGACTCTGCATTTGGTACCCTAAACTCAATTGTTTTTCTGGGAGTTTATCACCAACAAAGGCTCTGTATGGTTCCATTGCCATATTGTTGCCAACATCCAAGATCCAGAGAAGTCCAACTGCAAACCATAAAACTGGACTAGTTGGAAAAGCAAATAAACACAAACTACCGATTATAGCTCCAATTAAAAAGAAGGGTTTTCGTCTTCCCCATTTTGGAGACCATGTTTTATCCGATATCGCCCCGATAATTGGTTGAATTATCAATCCCGTTACAGGCCCTGCAATATTTAAGATTGGCAGCATCTCTTCTGTTGCCCCTAAATAAAGAAACAATGGATTAATAGCGGTTTGTTGTAATCCAAAACTATATTGAATTCCTAGGAACCCAACATTCATATTAAATATTTGCCAAAAGCTTAAATTAGTTTTTTTCAAATTCATAATAAAACAGTTGTTCGGTTGGTAATCTGACAAACAAGTTACTATTTTCTACTCTAGCTCAACCAAAACTTAACATGAAAAAATCAACTCAAACGTTTTCGTGTTTTTCTTAAGACTTGAGAAAGTCTATATTTCGTTTTAAACCCGAAAACTTTGTACGTTTTACAGCGGATTTTTGAAATACTTTCTTAAAAACATCTTCTGTAATCTCTTCCCAGTCTTTTTTTGTCATAGAAAGCAATTCTGGATGCGGATTAAATAATGGTTCTTGATGTGGTTTGGAAAAGCGGTTCCAAGGGCAAACATCTTGGCAAACATCACAACCAAAAGCCCAATCATCAAATTGACCTTTAAATTCAGTGGGGATTTCGTTTTTTAGCTCTATGGTAAAGTAAGAAATACACTTGCTGCCATCAACTACATAAGGTTGCACAATTGCTTCTGTGGGACAAGCATCTATACAAGCCGTACAAGTTCCGCAATGATCTGTTACTGGAGTGTCATATTCTAATTTCAAATCTACAATTAGCTCCGCGATAAAATAAAATGAACCCACTTGCTGGGTTAATAAATTACTATGTTTACCAATCCATCCCAATCCACTTTTTGCTGCCCAAGCTTTATCTAAAACTGGAGCAGAATCTACAAAAGCTCGCCCATTTACTTCACCTATTTTTTCTGTAATGAAATTTTGGAGTTGTCTTAGTTTTGATTTTATTACATGATGATAATCCTGTCCATAAGCGTACTTAGAAACCTTAAATGAGTTGTCATTTTGAGTTTCGTCAGGATAATAGTTCAATAGTAGAGAAATTACAGATTTTGAACCTTCCACTAATTTTCTAGGGTCTAAACGTTTATCGAAATGGTTTTCCATATAACCCATTTCGCCATGCATATTCTTATTGAGCCACTTTTCTAATCTTGGCGCTTCTTCTTCTAAAAAATCTGCTTTTGAAATACCACATGACAAAAACCCGAGACGCTTAGCCTCTGTTTTAATCAAGTTTGTATTTTTTAAGAAGCTCATAGATTTATCTTGGGATAAAGTTTAAAATAACTTCTTTAGGCTTTAAGGTTATCATCGGGTTAATTTCAACCTTATCCATTGGTGTAGAAAATTTATATTTTTTGATAAGATTTGCAACCACTAAAATCATTTCATAAGTAGCAAATGCGTTACCAATACACATTCTCGGACCCGCTCCAAAAGGATAGAAATAGTTAGCATATTCTTTATCTTCAAATTCCTTAAACCGTTTGCCTTTAAAGGTTTCTGGATATTTCCAAAAATCTTGATATCGATGTAATTCGTAAAGAGAAAGTAATACCAAAGAGCCTTTTTTAAAACGATAGCCATCAACTTCAATTTCCTCATTAGCTACTCGATCAATAAAATAGGCTGGGGGAAATAATCTCATTGCCTCATTAATACAGGATTGTATTAACGACAACTTTTGAAGGTCTTCCATTTGTATGGAATCATTATTAAGGTTTGAAATTTCTTTAAAAATCTGCTCCTGTAAGTTACTATCCTGAGCTATAAAGTAAAGGGTAAATGATAGCGCGTTTGCGGTTGTCTCGTAACCTGCCGTAAATAAAATCAGTAACTCATCAATTAGCTGTTTTCGAGGCATTTTACTTCCATCTTCGTAAGTAGCTTCAAGTAGCATATCCAACAAGTCTGTACTCTTTTGCTTGCTATCTATCCTTTCTTCAATTAAGCCATTCAATATTTTTCCAGCATTTTCTGACTTTTTTAATGCTAAACCTATTTTTCCGGACACCTTAAACCACCATTTTAAATAGGGTTGGCGCATTTCCCTAATAAGCATTAGTTGATTTTCTTCAGTGATAGTCTTCAACTTAGCCATTGGCTTACTAATATCTAATGAACTAAATAAAGATTTGGCAACCACTTGAAAAGCAACTTCTCCCATCAATCCAAAAATATCCTGGTTCTTATTAGGTATTATTCTTTGAAGCTCATCATTAATGGCATTGTTCATTATCCCTAATAGAGACTTTAAGTTTTTTAGATGAAATTTCGGCTGAATCATCCTACGATGTGTTCTCCAATGTTCACCTTCGGAAGTTAAAAGACCATGACCAATGTACTTGGCCAAATCTCTAGTTTGTAATCTAGATTTAGAAAATGATTTCTGTTTTTTTTGCAGTACTTCTTTAACCACGTTAGGATTACGTGAAAAAATCAACTTTCCGTCCCCTAGTGTTGTAATCTCGAAAGTATCTCCAAGTTTTTTGAAGTTTTTATGATGAAATGGAAGCGGATTTTTTAAAATCTGTCTGCTATTGAACATGACTTTAAAAACCGAAACTTGAGGCAGTTTTTTCATTTAAAATAATCCTCCTTGATTTCCTCCCTTTATTCTGCCTAGATGCTTATACGCAAGTTCTGTTACTTCTCGTCCTCTTGGAGTACGCATAATAAACCCTTGTTGAATCAAAAAAGGTTCGTAGACTTCTTCAATGGTTTCTGCACTTTCTGAAACCGCTGTTGCAAGGGTTGTAATACCAACAGGGCCACCTTTAAATTTATCAATAATAGTAGTTAATATTTTATTATCCATTTCATCTAGCCCATGAGCATCTACATTTAGAGCCTTTAAACTAAACTTGGAAATCTTCATATCTATGTTTCCATCCCCTTTTATCTGAGCAAAATCACGCACCCTTCTTAATAATGCGTTACATATTCGTGGTGTTCCCCTACTTCGACCTGCAATTTCAATTGCCGCTTCATTCGTAATAGGCACTTTTAAAATTTCTGCACTACGTTCAACGATGGTAGAAAGTAATTCAGTATCATAATATTGTAAGCGACTTTGAATTCCGAACCTAGCTCGCATAGGTGCTGTTAACAAACCCGAACGTGTAGTAGCCCCAATTAAAGTAAACGGACTTAGATTAATCTGGACAGTTCTTGCGTTTGGTCCAGTCTCAATCATAATATCTATCTTGTAATCTTCCATTGCAGAATACAGATACTCTTCGACTATTGGGCTTAAGCGATGAATTTCATCAATAAACAGCACATCACGTTCTTCTAGATTAGTTAATAATCCTGCTAAATCCCCTGGTTTATCTAAAACTGGTCCTGAAGTAATTTTTATACCAACACCTAATTCATTTGCTAATATGTGAGCTAGCGTTGTTTTTCCTAACCCTGGCGGCCCATGGAATAAAGTATGATCTAATGCTTCGTCTCTAAGGTTAGCTGCTTGTACAAAAATCTTTAAATTCTCTAAGACTTGCTCCTGACCTGTAAAATCATCAAAGGTTATCGGTCGCAAAGCTCTTTCTATATCAAGCTCTTCTTGCGAAAAATTATCAGGTGTTGGGTCAAGATTTTCATTCATACCTAACAAATATAACGCAATTAGACTATAAGATTTTCAAATGCAAAACCAATATTCAATAGGAGTAATTATTGTATTTTCATTGAATGAATTCAAATAAGTACAGCAATAGCATTTTACCCTACATACCATTCTTTTATGTTATTTGGTCAGATGATTTATTATCAGCTTCGGAAATAGATGTGGTTAAAACAGCGATTAAAGAGGATAATTCTTTAACTAGTGAAGATAAAAAACAGCTCAACTCTTGGTTAGATAGGTCTAATCCTCCTAAAGATGTAGAAATAAAGAAATGGCAACAGTTAATTACCAATAGTCATGCAAAGCTTATTGAAAGTGATGCTTACCCTCTTGAATCATTTTCAAGAAAAGTAGCTAATTTTTATTGCGATTCTTGTTCTAGTAATGAGCAATTACAGGTAATAGAACTTAACCTTGGTATACAACCAAATCACTATAACCATCTTTTTAATATTGAAGTTGTTCAGCAACCATATTCTAGTTTTTATAACGGAGTAGAAATTGACACCCTTTTAAACAAAAAAGGAACAAAAGAAATAAATACGTTTAGGAATTTCTTAAAACAAGACGCATTTAAATGGAGTATAGAAACCAATAAAGAAAAAGCACGCGAAAAAGTATTAACACAACTGCAGTTATTAGCCTCAAAAGGATGGGGAGCATTTGCTTATCCGAATGAATATGGCGGAAAGGGAAGCATGGAAATTTATGCCTCAATTTTTGAGCATTTGGTATTTGTAGACGGTAGTCTTTCTATAAAATTTGGCGTTCAATTTGGGTTATTTGGGGGTAGTATTCACAATTTAGGAAGCAAACGCCATCATGATCAATATTTAAAAGCTACCGGAGAAACTAAACTACTTGGATGTTTTGCCATGACAGAAACAGGTCACGGAAGTAACGTGCGTGGCATTAAAACCACGGCTACATACATTCATAAAGACAAGAGCTTAATAATTCACACTCCTGGTAAAAATGATAATAAAGAGTATATAGGTAATGCATTAGATTCTAAAATGGCAAGTGTTTTTGCACAACTTATAGTTAATGGTAAAAACCAAGGTGTACATGCTATTTTGGTACCGCTTAGAAACGACAAACATAAAGTCTTAAAAGGAATAACTGTTGAAGACAATGGATACAAATTAGGATTAAATGGAGTTGACAATGGAAAGATATGGTTTAATCAAGTACAAGTACCCGTAGAAAATTTATTAGATAAATATGGTCGCATCGATAATGATGGTAATTATGTGTCTGAAATAAAAAATCCTAATAAACGCTTTTTTACCATGCTAGGAACCCTAGTTGGTGGTCGTATTTGTGTAGCTAAAGGCGCATTGGCTGCTGCAAAAATGTCCCTTACTATAGCAACAAAACATGCGCTACAAAGAAGACAATTTAATGATTCTTTAAAAGTACAAGAAGACTTATTATTAGATTACCCAACGCATCAGCTACGTTTAATCCCAAAAATTGCAACAAGCTATGTGTATCATATTGTTTTACAAAAAGCTATGGAAAGCTATGCACAAAACACTTCTGATGATAAACGTAAAATAGAAACACAAGTTGCAGGTTTAAAAGCTTGCATTACATGGTTTGCTACAGAAGCTATCCAAGAGTGTAGAGAGGCTTGCGGTGGTAAAGGTTATTTGTTAGAGAATAGAATTGCTGATTTAAAAAACGATTCTGATATTTTTACCACTTTCGAAGGTGATAATACAGTTTTACTTCAATTAGCTGCAAAAGGGGTGCTTTCAGATTTTAAATCTGAATTAAATGCTGGCGGATTTGTTAGTGTCTTGAAATTATTAAGAACACGATTTTCAGATAAATTAGCAACCATAAATCCTGCATATTCTAACAAGACAGATAAAGCGCACCTCTATAATCCTAAGTTTCACTTACATGCTTTAGATTATAGATTACGAAGACTTACAGATACCGCTGCTATGCGAATTAGAAGCTATATAAAAAAAGGAATACCTAGTTACCAAGCCTTCTTAAAAGTGCAAACGCACTTATTAGAAGTTGGTAAAGCATATAGCGAAGTATTAGCAGTAAAATGGTATTATGAGTTTACTGCTGAAATACCAAAAGGGAAATACCATGATTTGTTGCACCAAATAGGTGCCTTACATAGCCTTTCTATGATAAGAAAAGATGCAACTTGGTATTTAGAGCAAGGCTATCTTAGCAGTACAAAATCCAAGGCCATTAGACAACGTGTGGAACGTCTGAGTACTGAATTAAGACCTCATGCTAATTCTTTAGTTGAAGGATTTGGAATTCCAGAACATCTGCTTACTGCTCCAATTGCAAACTAGTCTTTTTTCTTTAATAATTGTGAAGTGTCTAAAAATTCTAGAATTGTAATTCTTGCAGGACCATATAAATAGGTTTTTCCGTTACCTCTAGAATTTAATTCTATTGCTCTAAATGCATTGACCCTAGCACTTGCAGATTCCTCTATCTGTACATTGGCTACGCCTGACTCCATTTTCTGACCTGTAAATTTTGTATTGTTATACATTTTTAGACTCAAAGTATCTGTTGTACCCTCCATGTCTAATGAAGCAGTATTCAATAACTCTATATTCTTAGCACTACTAACTGAATAAATCTTAGCATCTGACCTGTGCTTTAAACTTACATTTAAAGAATCTACATCTAAATTAAAATCTGCTTTACTATTATCTTCCATATTTAAGCTAGCAACAAAAGCGCTTGCTTTTAAATCTAATCTAGAAGGCCCAAAAGTATTAACATACAAATGGTCAGTGGATAAAACATCTAGTAAGGTAATTTTACCGTCACGTTGGGTTATCGCTTTTAGCTCTTTGTAATTAACGGTAATTTCCAGCTTCTTTTTTGCTGTAATATCATAAAAGGAAGAAATAATTAAAGTGCTATCCTCTACTTTAAACTTTAAAACATCAATAAGATTATCATCTGCAGTAATTTCGTAGCCTTCTCCAAAAGATTTCTTTAACTCAATATCTAAGTTGTCATTTAATTCAATAGCATTAAAAGCTGGCAATTCTTCCCTAACTTCAGTAACGGAACGATTTCCTTTTATTTTTGGCTTGCGTTGCGCAATAGATAATATAGGAATACATATTGCTAAAAGAATACTAAGTTTTTTCATAATTCATAAAATTGGTTCTCAATCTATCTATTTAGACACACTTTTTAAAAAAAGTCATTTCTATTTTAGAAAGAAAAATCTATGCCAAATTAATCAAATAAAAAACCCAACTTGAAAAAGTTGGGTTTTTTTATATCTTTTAAATAAAGAAAATTAGTGATTCATCTCTTCTTCTCCATCTTGTAAGGGAATATGTTGCGGCACATAATCTTGTCCTTCTATTATATATTCTCCGTTTTCATGAGTCTTACTATAATCATAAGCCCAACGATGTACTTCTGGAATTGGGCCATCCCAGTTACCGTGTATATGCTTTACTTCAGCAGTCCATTCTAGTGTATTTGATTTCCATGGATTTTTTGGCCCTTTCTTGCCATAAAAAATACTTCTCACAAAATTGAAAACAAATACTAATTGTGCAGCACCAGCTATTAAAGCAAATACTGTCATTAAAACTTGAATATCGGTAAACTCATCAAACATTGGGAATGCTGTATTTTCATAATATCTTCTTGGCAAACCTGCCATTCCCACAAAGTGCATAGGAAAGAAAACTCCATAGGCACAAATAGCTGTCACCCAAAAGTGGACATAGCCTAAATTCTTATTCATCATTCTACCTTCAAACATTTTAGGAAACCAATGATATACTCCTGCAAAAAGGCCGTACAATGCCGAAATACCCATTACTAAATGGAAGTGTGCTACAACAAAATAAGTGTCGTGAACATTAATATCTAGTGCACTATCTCCAAGAATAATACCTGTTAATCCACCCGTAATAAATGTGGATACAAGTGCTATGGAAAATAGCATTGCGGGATTAAGCTGCAGATTTCCTTTCCAGAGTGTGGTTATATAATTAAATGCTTTTACCGCAGACGGTATTGCAATTAGTAACGTTGTAAATGTAAATACCGAACCTAAGAATGGATTCATCCCCGAGATAAACATATGGTGACCCCATACAATTGTTGAAAGGAATGCAATCGCTAAAATTGAAGCTACCATAGCGCGATAACCAAATATTGGTTTTCTTGCGTTTGTAGACATTACCTCAGATGTAATACCCAAAGCAGGCAATAATACAATATAAACTTCTGGATGTCCTAAGAACCAGAATAAATGCTCAAATAAAACAGGAGAACCTCCTTGGAAATGCAATACTTCACCTTGTATAAAAATATCTGACAAGAAGAATGAAGTTCCAAAACTTCTATCCATTATCAAAAGTAATGCAGCTGACAACAATACTGGGAAAGAGATTACCCCAATAATTGCAGTTACAAAAAATGCCCACACAGTTAATGGAAGCCTTGTCATAGACATTCCTTTAGTACGTAGATTTATTACTGTTACTATATAATTTAAAGAACCTAAAAGTGAAGATGCAATAAAGATTGCCATCGAAACCAACCATAAGGTCATACCCATTCCAGAACCGGGCTGTGCCATTGGGAGTGCACTAAGTGGCGGATAAATAGTCCAACCAGCTGCTGCAGGTCCTGCTTCAACAAATAAAGATATTGTCATGATTACGGCAGACACAAAGAACATCCAAAAAGAAAGCATGTTCAAAAAACCAGATGCCATATCACGTGCACCAATTTGCAACGGAATTAAAAGGTTACTAAAAGTACCACTCAGTCCTGCTGTTAGTACAAAAAACACCATAATAGTACCGTGCATTGTAATCAATGCTAAATACACATCAGCATCCATAACTCCTTCTGGAGCCCACTTTCCTAAAATTGCTTCAAAGACAGAAAATGACTCTCCAGGCCATGCCAATTGCATTCTAAACAATAAAGACATTGCAATTCCTATAAAGCCCATAACCAATACTCCAGTAATAAGATATTGCTTAGCAATCATCTTATGGTCTTGACTAAAGATGTACTTGGTTATAAAAGTTTCTTTATGATGATGCCCATGATCATCGTGTCCGTGATCGTCAACTTGTGCGTGTGCTACTGCAGACATAATCGAGTAATTTTTAATTTATAAATTCTTTTTCTAGCCTATTTATTGAACCGGTAAAACGGTTTCTGCAAATGTTTTTTGCTCTGCTATCCACTTATTGTATTCCTCTTCAGTCTCTACAATTATCTTCATTTGCATATTGTAATGTGATTTTCCACAAATCTTATTACAAAGTAAAACATAATCAAACTCCCAAGGGTCTTTATCAGGTATCCCCTGAGCAGCTTTTTCTGCTCTTATCCTATTGGTTCTTTTAACCTTATCAACAACCTCTGGGTTTAATCGCATCTCTTCAGTGGTTATAGTAGGAGTAAAAGAGAATTCTGTTATCATACCTGGAACACAGTTCATCTGTGCTCTAAAATGTGGCATATAAGCCGAATGCAAAACATCTTGCGAACGCATGTAAAAATTAACCTTGCGACCTACAGGTAAATGCAACTCTTTTACTATAACATCATCAGTTGTGTATGTATCAGATTCATCAAGTCCTAAAACGTTAGCTCTGTCAATATCAATCAAACGAACGCTCGCGTCACCTAATACATTATCATCTCCTCCATATCTTGCAGTCCAATTAAATTGTTGAGCATAAAGTTCTACCACTAATGGGTCATCTTCATCATTAACATCCGTAATTTCTGTCCAAGAATATAGTCCCCAAATAATGAGCGCTGCTAAAACAATAGCAGGTATAACTGACCATATAAGTTCTAAACGATCATTATCTGCATAAAACAATGCTTTTTTTCCTTCTTCACCTCTGTACTTGTATCCAAAATAATGCAATAAAGCCTGCGTTACAGTTTGAACAAAAAAGATAATAGCAAACGAAACCCACATTAAATCATCATAACCTTGACCATGCTCAGATGCAGCTTCAGGAAGTAAAAATTTAGAATATTTTACAAAACTAAATATGGTTATTCCATAAATGAAAATCAAAAATGCAAAAAGCAAATACCCTTGATTTTTATTATCCGTATCGTTTGCTATTTGTGCTTTTGAAGCATCAGCTTTTAACTGAGATAATTCAAAGATTTTACCCATTTGCCAGATTGCAATGGATACTAAAACTAGAACCGTTAATATTAATAATGTCGTCATTCTTAAACTACTTTCTCTTTCGAATTTTAGTAATGGAAATGTCTACTTTCCTCTATGAATGGGTTACGTTTTGGTGTCAACTCTTCTTTTGTCAAAGCATTGAATACGTAATAAATAAATAACCCAGCAAAAAATAATATTCCTCCTATTTCTGGCACACCTAAGTACCACTGATCACCAACTGTTGCTGGCATTACCATATTAAATACATCCATGTAATGTCCAAATAATATGACTATACCAGCCATTACAACAAACCAGTTAACTCTTTTGTAATCACTATTCATTAATAATAGCAATGGAAAAATGAAATTCATCGCTAACATACCAAAAAATGGCAATTTATAATCCTCAATACGAGTAACAAAATAGGTAACCTCTTCAGGAATGTTTGCATACCAAATCAACATAAACTGGCTAAACCATAAGTATGTCCAGAAAATGCTAATACCGAACATAAACTTTGCTAAATCATGAATATGACTATCGTTTACTTCTGGTAAATATCCTTTAGATTTTAAGTAAATAGTTATCAAAGCTATAGTAGTAATCCCCGAAACAAACATACTAGCAAATACATACCATCCAAACAAGGTGCTAAACCAATGTGGATCTAAACTCATTATCCAATCCCAGGACATCATAGATTCTGAAATCAAATAGAATACTAAGAAGGCTGCTGAAATTCTAAAGTTCTTTTTAAAGTTCGAATTATCACTAGCATTGTCTTGTGCTAAAGATAATTTTCTAGAGTATTGTCTGTAAGCAATCCAACCTCCTAAAAAGATTGCTGCTCTTATTAAAAAGAAAGTAGGATTTAAGTATCCTTTTTTTCCTTGTAACAATTTATCATGAGCAACTACTTCTGCATCTGCCCAAGTAAACAAATGGTTAAAATGTAGTACAGATAACATCAATATTACAAATACTATAATTCCACCTGGCACTATGTATGAAGTAATCCCTTCCATTACTCTGAATAATAGTGGAGACCAACCTGCTTGTGCCGCTCTTTGTATTGCATAAAAAGCTAATACTCCAAGTGATATCATAAAGAAAAAGAATGCTGCTACGTACAATGCAGACCAAGGTCTGTTTTGTAACTGGTGAAATACATGTTCATCATGAGAAGCATCGTGACTTTCGCCATGGGCACTTTCAGCTCCATGACTATCAGCTGCAGCTGTATGACCAGATGCTGCCATGTAATCTGCTTCTTGCTCTGTGCCATGAGAAGCTTCTTCACCATGACTACCTCCGTGCCCATCTCCATGAGCTGCGGCAACCATTTCTTTTGCTTCCTCTACAGTACTTGGCGCATTTAAAAAACCTAAAACAAGGCATACTGCTCCTACTGCCATTAAGATGTAAGAACCAATTTTTAATCTATTTGAAAACGTGTACTTCATTATAGTTTTCTTATTTTGAAAGGTCTCCTTTTAATTTCATCACATATTCAGCAACTTGCCAAAGTTCTTCTTCACTACTCATTTGAGCCGCATAGGAACCCATGGAATTCAAGCCATAATACATGGTATGGTAGGTACTACCTACACTGATATTTCTAGCAACATCATCATAACTAGGAACACCTAAAATCTTTTCTTGCTTTACTAGCCATCCTTGTCCGTCTCCTTTGTTTCCATGACAGATAGCACAATAAACACTATATAACTCAGCTCCTTTTGCTAAATTTTCTTCAAAACTTAAAGAATCTAAAGGACTTGCCATTGCTCTAGACAGTTCTTTACCTTCTGGTGAATTGTCATATTCAAATGGCAACCAGTTTCTTGAAATTGTATTAGCTGGAGGAAGCATGGCTTCAGTTCCTTCAGGAAATAATCCATTTTCAACACCTGCATAAGTTTCATACCCAACAGATTCATACATGTTTGGCATATACTGGTAGTTAGGAGAATTCTTGTCTGCACAAGATGCTACACTAGCCACAAGTACTATTGCAAAAACTATTTTTACGAATTGCTTCATGCTATTCATCCTTTTCTGTAACTGTTACTTCAATTGCTCCTGTATTAAGCAATAAATCTTTTAATTCTTTCTCATTCCCATGGATTCCTACTTCCATCAAAAACATATCATCAGTAGTTCTCTTATCAGGGTTTTCAGCTTTTTTAAATGGCCACATTCTACTTCTTAAATAAAAAGTAATTACCATTAAGTGTGCTGCAAAAAATACCGTTAACTCAAACATGATAGGAACAAATGCAGGCATGTTTTCTAAATAACTAAAACTAGGTTTACCACCTATGTCTTGTGGCCAATCTTCAATCATGATATAGTTCATCATAACAATTGCTACTGTTAATCCTAAACAACCATACATGAATGAAGTAATTGCAATACGTGTATCTGCTAAGCCCATTGCCTTATCTAGACCATGCACCGGGAATGGTGTATATACCTCTTCTATATGATGATGTGCTGCACGTACTTCTTTGACAGCATGCATCAATATGTCATCGTCGTTGTAAACCGCATGTATAACTTTTGATGCCATTATTATTTTTTAGTATTTAATTTCTTTGCTTGACCTGCCCAATCATCTCGTTGTGCACGACCTGGGAATTTCTCCGTAATAGAATCCAATAAATCATATTCGGCATTTGTCATTTTACTTACTTGAGCAAAAGTGAAAATTCCAATTTGATTTAATACTTTCTCCATTTGAGGTCCAACTCCTTTAATCTTTTGTAATGCATCAGCAGTATCCGTATCTGCATTAAACGACCCGAGTTTTTCCATTAAAGCTGAAACCTTCGCATCTTTATTTTCCGCGACAGGAGTAGCTTCTTTTTTAACTGTACCACCTTTAGGTATTTCATATAAAGGCTTACCAGCATCTCTCAATTTTTTGTACTTAGAACCAGATGCCTTCAAAATAGATTTTACTTCCGCCTGTGCAATTACGGGGAATGTTCTAGAATACAATAAGAATAGTACAAAGAAGAATCCTATAGTACCTATAAATATTCCAATATCTACAAATGTTGGTGAAAACATTGTCCAAGAAGATGGCAAGTAATCTCTATGCAACGAGGTTACAATAATTACAAAACGCTCGAACCACATTCCTATGTTCACCACAATAGAAATAAAGAAAGAGAACATGATACTTGTACGTAATCTTTTAGACCACATAAATTGAGGAGAAAACACATTACATGTCATCATTGCCCAATATGCCCAAGCATAAGGTCCTGTTGCACGATTTAAGAATGCATATTGTTCATACTCAACACCTGAGTACCAAGCAATAAACAGCTCTGTGATATAGGCACAACCAACTATAGAACCTGTTATCATGATAACAATGTTCATTAACTCAATATGTTGCACTGTAATATAATCTTCTAAACTACATACTTTACGCATAATGATTAGGAGCGTGTTTACCATAGCAAAACCAGAGAAGATAGCACCTGCCACAAAGTATGGCGGGAATATAGTCGTATGCCAACCTGGTATAACTGAAGTGGCGAAGTCAAAAGATACAATAGTGTGTACAGAAAGTACAAGTGGTGTAGCCAAACCAGCTAATACCAAAGAAACTTCCTCAAAACGTTGCCAGTCTTTTGCACGACCTGTCCAACCAAAACTTAATAAACTGTATATTTTCTTTTGAAACGGCTTTACTGCTCTATCTCTAATCATTGCAAAATCTGGCAATAAACCTGTCCACCAAAATACTAATGAAACTGACAGATATGTAGAAATTGCAAATACATCCCAAAGCAATGGCGAATTAAAGTTTACCCATAACGAACCAAATTGGTTTGGAATTGGCAACACCCAATATGCTAACCAAGGACGACCCATGTGAATAATTGGGAACAATCCTGCTTGAATTACCGAAAATATAGTCATCGCCTCAGCAGAACGGTTAATTGCCATTCTCCATTTTTGACGGAATAAAAGTAGTACCGCCGAAATTAGTGTTCCTGCGTGACCAATACCTACCCACCATACAAAGTTGGTAATATCCCATGCCCAGTTAACAGTTCGGTTTAGACCCCAAACTCCAATACCAGTAGAAATGGTATAAATGATACAACCGATACCCCAAAGAAATGCCACCAAAGCAATAGAAAAAACTATCCACCAGTGTTTGTTAGCCTTTCCCTCTACTGGACGAGCTATATCAACAGATACTTCGTGATAGCTCTTATCGCCAGTTACTAGGGGTCTTCGTATAGGTGCTTCGTAATGCGCCATAATATCTATTCTAGTTTCTTGCTTATTATTTGGTTATGCCTCGTTAGTGTTTCTCACTTTTACATGGTAGAATACGTTTGGTTTTGTGCCAACGTGCTCTAACAAGTGATACATTCTATCATCTTCTTTTAACTCAGCTATCTTACTTTCTTTGTCATTAATATCTCCAAATGCAATTGCTCCATTGTTACATGCTGATGAACAAGCTGTTTGGAATTCTCCATCTTTGACAGGACGACCATCTCTCTTCGCATCTAAAATTGTTCTTTGTGTCATTTGAATACACATAGAACATTTCTCCATCACACCTCTTGAACGCACATTAACATCCGGATTAATAACCATTTTTCCAAGGTCATTATTCATGTGATAATCAAACTCGTCATTATTATTATATAGGAACCAGTTGAATCGTCTTACTTTATATGGACAGTTGTTTGCACAATATCTTGTACCCACACATCTATTATATGCCATATGATTCTGACCTTGTCTACTATGTGCCGTTGCAGCAACTGGACAAACAGTTTCACAAGGTGCGTGATTACAATGTTGACACATTACTGGCTGGAATGCTACTTGTGGATTGGCTGCAGGATTTTCCATCTCACCGAAACCTCCTAAAGAACCATTGTCTCCAAAAAGGC
>CAYTRI010000003.1:5544-47295 GCA_964440105.1 uncultured Flavobacteriaceae bacterium | reverse complement strand
CAATATTAAAAAATTGTAGCTTTTTATTTGTACTCAATATATGCTGTCCAAAAGAGCCTGAACTGTATACAACAATCTTTGAATTCATGTTTGTGCCTAAAAAAGGGTTGAAGATGGTGTTTTTAAATTGATTTTTAATCAAGCCCCCAGACCTCACTAGTATGAGAGAATATAGATAATTAGTCAGCTGCTCTCTTAAATTATTTTCAGTTAAATAAGGGCTAAGCTTTTCCCTTAAAAAGACTAATAGTAGGCTTAAACGACGATATTCCATTTCTGGATCTTCAATGGATTTTACGATAGAATCTGGCCGTTGCCGATAATAATATATAGGGATATCACAAATAGTAAGTTTCTTACTTAAGGTTAGATAGGTATATGTCATTGCGGCATCCTCGCCCATGATGACTTCATTTGGAATTTCAAACAAATATTGAGCTAACAATTCCCTTTTAAAAAGTTTGTTCCAAACATATGTCGATATATTGTGCTCGCAAAAACGACCATTATAAATGGCATTGGGCAAGATGGAAGATTTAATCTCTGACTCATTGAAGTTTCCCGTAAATAAAGGTTTAATAGTCTCTATTTTACCATCAAATTCCCTGTAATGCCCAGCAATGACCATATCAGAATCGTTGGTTTTAGCCATTTTATAAAGAGTATCTAAATAAAAGACATCTACCCAATCATCACCGTCTACATAGGCAATATATTTGGCTTTAGCTTCTTTTAAACCTGCTTTTCTAGCACTTTGTAAACCACCATTTTCTTTATGTATTACTATAATTCTATCGTCGGAAGAAGCATACCTATCACATATTTCTGGGCAATTATCTGGACTACCATTATCCACCAGTATTAGTTCAAAATTAGTAAAGGATTGTGAAAGAATGCTATCGATACAGTTTGGTAAATATGGCTCTATATTATGAATCGGAACTATTACACTAATCTCAACTTCTGTCATTTGCTTGATTTTTGGTCAAATTAATATAAAACAGACCTCCTCCGAAATTATCCTCTGGATTATCTGATTTTGCTGTTGTTACAAAAAGGTTTCCTAATTTATCTATACAACAGGAACTAACATTTGGACATGGTAGTTTTATTTGGGTGATTATTTTTCCATTCTTCGGATTCCATTTCGATACTTGTCCCCCTCCCCATTCTGCAATCCATAACATGCCTTCCTTGTCTATGCACATACCATCGGGGCTACCTTTTCCTTTTAATTCTATAATGTAAGAATCAAAAGTAGCACTTCCGTTTACAATATCATAATTGTATTTTGCCACTTTTTTTGTAGGGGTGTCTATAAAGTACAGGATCTCTCCGTTTTTAGAAAAGGCTAATCCATTAGAGATGGTTGAATTTTCTATGAGAATTTTATAATTTCCTTTGTAATAAGAAAACACCTTTCCAATATGATCCTTTACCATAGGATACCCCATAGTGCCAACTAAATATCTGCCATTTGGGTCTATAGTGCCATCATTATAACGAACAAAATCTGATATCTCCATTTGAAAAACAAAACGGCTTTTAAGACTATCGAAATCAACTTCATAAAACCCTTTTTTAGAAGCAGCTAAAACTTTCTTTTTATCTAGTATAAAGACGCAACCTACAGGTGATTCTAATTTTAAACTTATAATTTCTTTTGTGCTAAGATCAAGACAGTATACCATTCCATCTAGAATAGAAACAAAATAAAGAAAGTTATGCTTCAAATCATACACAGGACCTTCCAAGAGTTCGGAGTCACTATAAAATATAAGAGTGTATTCCATGTTAGTTATATATAGTGTCCTCCAGTGATTCTAATAATAGATCCAGTCGTCATTGCAGATTCTTCAGAAATAAGATACATAATGGCCGCAACAGAATCAGCAGGGTTTAGTATACGCCCCATAGGAATAACTTTAGAAGCTATATTCATTAATTCTATTTCATCCGTTCCTTCACCTGCTCTTAAATTGAGTTCACCTTCGGTTTTGGTCCAACCCATTACAACATAATTAGATCGTATCTTGAATTTTGAATAATGATGTGCAATATGGGTAGAAAGTGTATAAAGACTCGCTTTTGTAAGCGCATATGCCGTCCGATCTTCATTTCCATAATCCATATGGGGAGAACCAATAAAAACAATTGAACCAGAAAGGTTTTCCTTCATATGTCTTAACACATACTTCATTAAAAAATAAGGAGCTTTAAGGTTAACATTGAATACATCATCGAACAGTTCTTCAGACGTATCCAATAAAGAAGCTAGAGGGGTAATGCCCGCATATAATAGAAGCGCATCAATTTTTTTGAACCTTTTTATGGTTTCTGAATAGTAATTTTCAAGACCCGCTATGCTATTTAAATCTAAAGTGTGAAAATAGAGATTCCCTTCTCCATTCAAGTCATTTACTATTTTATGACCCAACTCACTATCCCTGCCAGAAAATGCAACTTGGTATCCTTTTTTATGACAGGCTTTTAAAACTTCTAATCCGACCCCTTTGGCCCCACCAAGAATCATAACGGTATGCATAGAAAATTATATTTTTTAAATCTGAGTTTCACTTAAAGAACTCCTTATAGATATTTTTAGTGAATCAAACGGATTTAGGTTACAATTAACTAGTAACGATAATTGAAAATTTTTATTTCTTGAAGTTTGTAAATTACACTCAATTTCTTTCAAGTAATAAAGTAAATAAAAATAATAAGATTTTTTTAGTATAAACTTACTTACTGTAAGAACTTATTACTATTCTTACTAATACTAGATATAACATCAATTACACCTTAAATACATATAGAGCTATTTTATGATCTAATAATATGTAGCCCTTTTGTTTATTTAAACAGATTAATAAATTCTTATTTAAGAGCTTTTTTTTAATCATTTAAAAAATCTTGAAAAAATCAAATATTTAGTTATCAGTTCTCTATGAGTGATTTAAGCAATGAGTTTTTGTTAAAATGAAGTCTTTTCAATTCCCAATCCGCATATTATTTTAATTAATGCGTTTATCTTTGTAATAAACTTATAAATATTATGAAAGTTGTTCTGCTAGCTGGGGGTTTTGGGACAAGACTTAGCGAAGAAACCCAAAACATACCTAAACCAATGGTGCCAATTGGAAATAAACCAATCTTGTGGCATATTATGAAGCTTTATTCCAAATATGGGTATAATGATTTCATCATTTTATTAGGGTATAAAGGATATGTTATAAAAGAATATTTTTCGAATTATTTCCTACATCAATGCGATGTGAAAATTGATATCCAGAATAATAGTACTGAAATAATCAATAATGAAGCAGAACCTTGGAAAGTAACCCTAGTGGATACAGGGTTGCATACCATGACTGGTGGAAGGATTAAGAGAATTGAGAATCTAGTGGGTAACAATAGGTTTATGTTAACCTATGGTGATGGTGTATCTAATGTTAATATAGACGAATTAGTCAAAACCCATGAGAAGCACGGAAAATCACTAACTATGACGGCAGTACAGCCTGAAGGTCGGTTTGGTTCCCTAAAATTTATTGGTGATGAACAAATTGCATCTTTCCAAGAAAAACCTAAAGGTGATGGATCATGGATTAACGGAGGCTTTTTCGTCTGTGAACCTAAGGTATTTGAATATTTAAATGAAGGAGATACAACCGTGTTTGAGCGTAGTCCATTAGAGAATATGGCAAAAGATGGAGAACTATTTTCTTATAAACACTATGGGTTCTGGAAACCAATGGACACACTTAGGGATAATAAAGTACTCAATGAAATGTGGGAGAATGGCAAAGCTGATTGGAAAATATGGAAATAAGTAACTTATTTGGTGGAGTCTATAATGGTAGAAAGTGTTTAGTAACAGGAGATAGCGGCTTTAAGGGTTCTTGGTTGGCTGCTTGGCTCACCCAAATGGGAGCAGAAGTTAAGGGATACGCCTTGGCTCCCAACACACAGACAAACCATAAAACGCTTTTGCAAACGAAGTACAAGTCTATAGAAGGTAATATTTTAGACTTTCCTCAATTAAAGTCTGTCTTTGAGGAATTCCAACCTGAAATTGTTTTTCATCTGGCGGCCCAGTCTCTTGTCAAGTATTCATATGAAAACCCAACTGAAACTTATCAGACAAATGTAATTGGAACATTAAATGTATTAGAAGCATCTAGACAAACAGATTCTGTTAAAGCAATTGTTAATGTTACTACTGACAAATGCTACGAAAACAGGGAATGGATATGGGGTTACCGAGAAAACGATCCAATGGGTGGTCATGATCCTTACAGCTCATCTAAAGGATGTGCAGAATTGTTGACACAATCCTATCGGAAATCTTTTTTTGAAGGAGATAAGAATCAAATTTTGTTAGCAAGTGTAAGGGCAGGTAATGTTATAGGGGGTGGAGATTGGTCTCAAGATAGATTGATACCAGACCTTATTAAAGCAACCACCACTGCAAATAAAGAAACCGAGATTAGAAACCCTTTAGCAACAAGACCATGGCAGCATGTATTAGACCCTCTTTCTGGCTATTTACTTTTGGGATGGAAATTATTTGAAGGAAAAAAAGAATTTGCCGAAGGTTGGAATTTTGGTCCTGATCTTTCGAGTAACCTTTCAGTTAAAGAAATTGCTGATGAAGCAAAGATGTCTTGGTCTAAAATTAAATACACGGTAAGCCCCGATAAAAATAATCACCACGAAGCAAATCTCTTAATGCTGGATTGTTCCAAGGCTAATAAATTGCTAAAGTGGACACCGGTATGGGATAGGTCTGAAACAATTAAAAAAACCATCTTGTGGTATAAAGACTTTTACGAAAAAGACGTACTTAATACCGAAGATGATATTCTTAAGTACATTGAAGATGCAGTTACAAAAAAGAAGGTGTGGGCCCTGTAATTAACTTTAAGGGAGCTAGAGTATTAGTAACTGGTGGAGTTGGATATTTGGGAAGAAATCTCATAACCCAGTTAATCCAATACGGTTGTGAGGATGTGCATTCTATTGATTTAGAAAAGACGGAGAAGAAAGATCCAAATATTACTTTTCATCAAGTAAACCTCTTGGACTCTTCTTCACTATCTGAGATAATCAAAAACATCAACCCTACATTAGTATATCATCTAGCTGCAAATTTGAATCGTTCCAGAGATTTTTCTATTGTTAAGCAGTTGATGGATGTAAATTTTACTGGAACAGTAAATCTTTTAAATGCTTTAGAAGACATACCATATAATAATTTTATTTACACCAGTACCAGCGAGGTTTATGGGGGTAAATCCATAACCTCTCCTTTTAAAGAAACGGATGATTTTACTCCCGCTTCTCCCTATTCAATGTCAAAGTATTGTGGAGAAGTTGCGCTAAAAACTTTTTCAGAAATAAAGGAGAAAAAATATATTGTACTTCGCATGTTTAACTTTTTAGGTTCTAATATGCCAACTAATTTCTTTCCTTCACAACTCAAAGAAAATCTAATCCACAACAAAGATTTTTCGATGACTTTGGGTGAACAATATAGGGACTATCTTTATTTATCTGATGTTATTGAAGCCCTATTACTAGCAGGTGTAACGGAAAACACCAACCAAGTTTATAATGTCTGTTCAGGTCATGGTATTTCAATTCGTGAATTGGCTGAAAAAGCTAAGATAAAAATGGATAGTAAATCAAATATCCAATTTGGAGCAATACCTTATCGAAATAATGAAGTCTGGAATATGGTAGGTGATAATTCTAAGATTAAAAATTATTTAGGGTGGAATCCAAAAGAATCCATTTGGAAGTATTTTGAGGAATAGAATGTTTTAATAAACATGATAACACTATATAATTATCAATAAGACTTTTTAGCTTTCGCAAAAACATAGTGTTATAAATAGGCTAGTATTACTGGCTAGATATAACCTAAATCACTAACTCAAAATTAAAGGTTTTTATAGTTAAATGCTTGGTATATTTAATTATAAACGAATTTTATTATTTGTTCCCTTCCCAACCGGCGAATATAGTTGCATCTTCAATGGAAGACACCGCCTTCTTGTTTACTATTTTTTCAACTGTTTTCCACAAGATTTTCAAATCGTTCTTAAAATTTAAATTGTCAACATACCAAACGTCATAAACAAACCTTTTTTCGTAAGATAATGTAGCACGACCATTTACTTGGGCCCACCCAGTGATACCAGGTCTTACTAAATGCCTTCTTGCTTGTTCGTCATTATATAAAGGAAGATATTCGGTTAATAATGGCCTAGGGCCAATTAACGACATATCTCCCTTTAAAACATTTACAAGTTGTAAAATCTCATCCAAGGAAGTTTTACGAACAATGGCTCCAATTTTTGTGATACGCTGCTCTTGATTAAGCAATTCACTTTCGCTATTTTTTGGATCTTTCATCGTCTTAAACTTAATGATGGTAAACATTTTTGTGTGCTTCCCCGGTCTTTTTTGAAAAAAGAACGGTTTCCCATCATTGGAAATAGACAATAAGACAATCAATATAATAATCGCTGGTGATAATAAGATTAAAGCCAGAAGTGATATTGAAAAGTCTAAAACTCTTTTAAAATACTTTTTGTACATAGAATTATACTCTTTTGATTATTACCCTTCACTTTACCAATAGCAAAAGAAAACATCTTAAAGAATTATTAAAAAAAAATTAAGTAAAACTCATATTTTTTTTAACGCTCCACTAAAATCTAAAATAACCTTATTGTCAAGTTCATCAAGTCCTTTAAATTCTTTGTGTGCTACCAAAATTGCAATAATATCAGCTTCTTTAACAGCAACTGAAACATCGGTTAGTTTGAATACGTTGTGGTCATCAATATTCGGTTCAACAATAAAATAATCCTCATTATTAGAATCTTGTAAGACACGTTGCACTATATATTTTGCAGGTGATTCCCTTAAATCATCAATATTCGGTTTAAATGCTAATCCTAAAAGAGCAATTTTTGGTTTTCTCCCATGACGTAGCTCAAATTCTAGCTTGGTTGAAACAATTTTTTCAGCACACCAAAAAGATTTATAATTATTTACTTCTCTTGCCTTACCAATTATCCTAGATTCCATAGGGTATTCAGCAACAATAAAGTAAGGGTCTACAGCAATACAATGCCCTCCAACGCCACATCCTGGTTGTAAGATGTTTACTCTTGGGTGTTTATTAGCAAGATTAATTAATTCCCAAACATCAATATCAGCCTTATCACAAATAAGGGAAAGTTCATTAGCAAAAGCAATTTGCACATCCCTAGATGAGTTTTCCACCAATTTACACATTTCAGCAGTCCTAGCATTAGTTTCATGTAAGTCTCCTGTAACATATTTACGATAAAAATCAACAGCTTTTTTAGTACTCTTCGCATCGATTCCTCCAATAACACGGTCATTATTTACGAGTTCATACATCACATTACCTGGTAATACCCGTTCTGGACAGTAAGCGATAAAAATTTCTCCTTTTAATTCAGACCTTTCTTCATAGATCAAGGTCATCATTTTCTCAGTGGTGCCCACTGGAGAGGTTGATTCGATGATATAAGTATCTCCTTTTTTTAATAGGGGTATTATATTTTTAGTGGCAGTCTCTACATAGGAAATATCTGGTTCATGGTTATTTTTAAATGGAGTTGGTACTACAATTAAATAGGTTTTTGCTATTACAGCCTCTGTGCTTGCCTTTAAAAAACCATTTGAAACAGCCTGAGCAACGGCTTCGCCTAAATCAGGTTCTACGATATGGATTTCTCCTCGATTTATGGTGTCAACTACATTTTGGTTAATATCTACACCATGAACTCTAGTTTTGCCCTTTGCTATAAGTGCTGCCGTAGGTAATCCTATATAACCTAGGCCAATCATTACTACTTCTGGATTTTCCATTTTTTAAAGTTTTTTAATGTATTCTACTATTTTTTTACAGGCTTTTCCATCTCCATAAGGGTTATGTAATTTACTCATGGATTTATACCTATCAACATCAGTTAGTAAGCTATTGGCTTCACTAACTATTTTTTGAGTGTCTGTTCCTACTAAAATAACGGTACCTGCATCTACTGCTTCTGGTCGCTCTGTAGTATCTCTCATTACCAGTACTGGTTTACCTAAACTAGGTGCTTCTTCTTGGACACCACCACTATCAGTAATAATAAGTTCTGCCTTATTCATCAACCAAACAAAAGCCGGATAGGCTAGTGGCTTAATTAGTTTCACATTAGAAAGGTCTCCTAAAATTTCATGTACGGGTTTTAGTACTTTTGGGTTTAAGTGCACAGGATATACGATTTGTACTTCTGGGTTATTAGCAACAATTTCTTTTAAAGCATTACAAATGTTTATAAAGCCTTGTCCGTGATTTTCTCTTCTATGCCCTGTAACCAACACAATTTTTTTGTCAAAATCTAAAGTCTGCTTTAACCCCTCTATTTCGTTATCCTCCATGTTTTGCACTTTCGAAGAACTTTCTAAAAGTGCATCAATAACAGTATTTCCGGTGATTAAAATAGATTCTTTGGCTATGTTTTCTCTCAGTAAATTTTCTTGAGAAGTTGTAGTAGGGGCAAAGTGGTAGTCTGCAATTCGGCCAGTTATAGACCTATTAATTTCTTCAGGGAAAGGTGCGTATTTATCAAAGGTTCTAAGCCCAGCTTCAACATGGCAAACCTTTGCTCCTGCATAAAAGCCAGCAATGCCCGCAGCCATAGTAGTTGTTGTATCTCCATGCACATAAACAAAATCTGGTTTAAACGATTCTAATACAGGTTGCAGCTCTGTTATTATTGCTGCTGTTAAACCGTAAAGATTTTGCCCAGGTTTCATTAAATCTAAATCATAATCTGGTGTAATTTCAAAAAAATCAAGTACTTGGTCTAGCATCTCTCGGTGTTGCGCAGTTACACAAACCTTGGTTTCAAAATCGCTAGATTTCTTGAACTCTTTTACTAAAGGAGCCATTTTAATGGCTTCTGGTCGTGTTCCAAAAATTATAAGGTTCTTTTTTTTCATGGATTAAAGGTTTCTTTTTTCTCTTGTTAAGAGTTTGTTTTTTAGTTCCTTCTGAGCTCAAATTATTTGCCAGCTACTTTTTTAATTTCATTTAAATACTTAAGAGCCAATTTATCTCTATCAAAATGTTTTTTCGCATGATGATACCCATTTAAACCTTGTTCAGTCATTTCATGTTCTCCCCTAAGGTAACTTCGGATTTTTTCTGCTATATCATCAGCATTTTCAGGTTCTGCAAAAACACCACATTGTGCATCTTCAATGAGTTCTCTAGAAACACCATCAATTGCTAAAAGAATGGGCTTTTTGCAAGACATGTAGTCAAAAGTTTTGTTTGAATAAATGGTTTTAAAAGTATCGACCTTCTTTAATACCGCGGTGCCTAATTCAGATGCAAGTATATATTTGAAAGCCTTTTCTTTATCTACATATCCTATAAAACGAACATTGTTTAAGTTTCTCTTTTTAACTTCTTCCATTAACATGTCTTTTGTAGGTCCTCGTCCAATAAGTTGTATGAGTACATTGGTGTCAGTAAGCTTTTCAGCTGTATCAATAAGTTGAATTAAATGGTTTGCGAGACCATGGGCACCTATATAAGTAATTACAAACTTATCATCAATTCCTTCCTCTTTTCTAAATTTTTTTGCGTCAAAGTTTTGTGCAACATTTTCAGCTAAGCTAAAATCCGCAGCGTTCGGAATATAAATAATCTTCTCTTTTGGAATTCCTTTCTCAATTAACTTATCTCTAAAGGCAGGAGTAAGCACATTAATGAGTTTGGAATTTCGATAGATGAAATCCTCAAATTTATAGGAGAATTTGATTAAAGCTTTATTACTTATTACACCTGTGTCTATTGCCGATTCTGGCCATAAATCTCGCACTTCAAAAACCAGCGGTATTCTTTTTAGCTTCGATAATATGTAAGCAGTAATTCCTACAAAAAGGGGAGGGGAGGTTACGACAAGAGCATCATATTTGCCTTTGACCAAAAATAAACCAGCCCAAGTACTTGTAAAAACAAAAGAAAAATACGCCCATAACCTACCTAAAAAATTTACATCATATTGTTCTGATACATGACATCTATAAACGTCAGTGTTTTTTTCAAAATCTTTCTCTAAAAAGAATAATTTTCCTTTGTATCTAGGATCAATCTTTTTGGCGTTGTCTAACATCCCAGCCAACACAGATATTTCATGTCCTTCGTTAGCCCAAACTTTGGTCATTTGATTAAACCGGACGCCTCCACCTTGATTTCTTCCTAAAAAATATTGATGTATTAATAATATTTTCATTTTACTTAATTTGAATGATTGTTTCAAAACCTATTTTTGAACTGTAGGTGTATCTTATTGATGGTTCTTTTTCTCCATAATAATTAGAACACCATTTTTCTTCAATTATAGGATTGAGAAGGTTTCCATCGCAATCCCTACAAATAATATCAACTTTACTATACGTTCTGGGATTGAAATGCCAATAAAGTTGAGCAGTTACATTTTCAATATTTTGGATTGAATCTGAGATAGCCCATTTATTCTGCCCCTTACTTTTATTAATTGATCTTTTATGAACAATCTTATTTCCCAATTCTGGAAATCCTTGAAATTGACCAGTAAAGACATAAGAATCTGTGGTTTCAGAAAGCTTGGCTTTTGCTTTTTTATTCCAATAATTCCAAATAAACCTGCCGCCTTTTAACATCTGATCTGTACCATTTAAAGACACTGTATTATGTCCATGGCATCTAGAGAAAAACGCACTATACTCTTCTGTAGTATTGTATTTATAGGATCCTGTATCCCAAATATAGTTTTCACCATTTAGCCATATATCAACATGTAAATTATCTGCAGATCCAGGCCTATCTTTGTACTTTGCACATTTAACAAAGGTCTTGGTTAAATCGTCATTAATAACAAAATTGCCACCCAAAGGGAATGAGGCCAGATTGTCATATTCTTGAGTAATTACTTTTGAATCATCTACTCCATACCACTGTTGACTCTCATCTTGTTTAGAAACTTCATTATAAAGTATGGCACTTAAATCATTCAATTGTGATGTATATACTCGGTAATCATCATTAGTTAGCTTGAAAAAAAGTGCACCATCATTAGCCCCATAATTAGGAAGTTTTCCACTTTGATTGTCTTCACATTGCTTTAAAAAATATAAAGATTTCTTAGCCCTTTCATATACAGTTGCATTAAGTTGAGAATTATTAAGCTCACTAAGCTTAATTCCCCAAGTAAGTAGTTGTATGGCTACCCTATGGTAATTCATGGAAAATTGTAGAAATGTTCCATCTTCATAAATCTGATAGGCGATTTCTTCTTCGAACCACTTTTTACCTTTTACAGACCATTTTTTGGAGTCAGGTAAAAACGGAAACAATATACCCCCTAAAAAGAGCATTAGTGTTTCAGTTAGGGCGTGGTTATTCCGTACAGCAATTCTAGAGAAGTTTATGTTGTTGTATACATGATGTAACTGCCAGTAGATGGCATTCATAATAGATTTAAACCTTTCCTCCGTTAATGCTGCAGAATTTCTATAATAATAAAGTGCAAACGTCCAATTAAGAATTCGTAAACTTATTTCTTGGCTGCATCTATAATTTGGTCCCAAGTTTATCGGGTTATGAGCCAAAAAGGATTCAATTTCGCTGAACACTAATTTGGAACAGTCTTCATTAAAATGATAATCATAACGAATAAGGTCATACAAGAAAGAAAACCTGGCCTTTTCCCAAACATATTTAATATCACCTGCCTCTTTAGAAAGATCTACTATTTGAGACCAGTGTTTTAATTCATATTGATATCCTGTATCGGGATTCGTAATCCAATCAAAGTCTTTTCCTAATGCTAATTTTGTTCTACTGAAAAAAGTGTAAGTGTTGTTATGAATAGCGTTGTAAGTTTCCTGTAGTTCTGAATGCGGATTTTTTTTAATTTTCAATGATTCTTTAGATTCAAAGAAAAATTTTGGAGCATTCTTTTTCCATTCACCTAAGGTTATAGCGCAATCGACGAATTCAGGCTGTGTAGGGAATTTAGACTTTAAAAGTCCCGTTTTCCTTCCAAATTCATAAGATAACCGAAATAGGGTATAGCGCATACCCATATTTTGAATAGTGTTAATTATGGATGAAATTTTCAAAGTTTAGGAATCACTTTAAGGGGTTTTTATTTAGCTCATCAAAAATCGAGTGCAAATCTAATTCGGACGTAATTAATAACAGCAAGAAATCAGTTAATTACTTCAAAAATTTAGATGAACAGATGCGTTTGAACATGAAAACGATGGTTTACACTTATATATTGCATAACCATCTGACTCTATGAGCGTTTTTCTATAAAAAGAATTTGACATTATGTAGTAGAGAGGAGAATAAAAATTGATAAGGCATAAACATATGACTTTGTAGCAAAATGTTATTCATAGATAATAGTTAATAGAATTATTAAATTTCTACTTATCTCGATTATTTATCGGCATGATAAAGTAAAAAACTTACTTGGTATCAAGGAGTATATTATTTATCAATTCAGCCTGATATTCGGCATTATATTTTTCCTTAATAATTTTATGGCAATTACTTCTCATTAATTCCTCTGAGGTGTCTTTATTTTCAACAATCCATTGTTTCGTTTTTAAAGCTAAATCAGAAATGGAATTTCTTTTAAAAAGCATACCGTTTAGGCCAGGCTCAATAGCTTCATATTCTGGCATTTGATAATTAAAATCATCATGTGATAGTACGGGTATTCCATTACCTAACGCTGACATTGCTGTTAACCCCACTTCACCTGGTGATACGCAAAGGCTACTGATATTAAATAGTAGCTCAAGCTCTTCTTTTTTGAAACAAGCTCCATAAAAATGGCAGTAATCTGCTAGATTTAGGCTTTGCGCCAAGCTTTCCAAGTCCTTTTTGGCTTCACCTTCTCCTACAAAAAGCACATTAACTTTAAAATCTTCTTCGGCCAAAATATGAGCCGCTTCTAGAATTTGATTTAACTTTTTAACATAGGTAAGCCGGCCTACAAATATGATTATAGGTAAATCTGGATGCTTAAATAATTTCTGTTTAATATGGTTCTTTTCTTCAAGGGTTATTTGATTTTTCATAATCAGATTATCGACAGTTCCTGTAGAGTTGTATATTACATGTAGCTTTTTTTCTGAAAGCCCATTTTCAGCCATTACTTCTTTGGCTTTATGGCCATACAAGAGAACCCCATAGCATAGTTTATACAAATTTTTCCAAAGCTTCCATCTAAAATCCTTTTTCGTGGATGTCACACCATGAGTCCATATATACAAATTTTTACCTGTAAGTTTAAGATAAAAAGCTGAGAACCATATGGAAAGGTAGTATGAGGGACCTAAGAAAACGGCGCCATCAAACTTTTCTTTTCGTAAAAGTTTAAATAACCCAGATTGCCAAAGGACAGCTTCTTTATAAATCCATCTATTTTTCACAAATTTCCAACGAAGACCTCCATTCGCTAAACTTTTGTTTGCTAAATCAGGATTTATTTTCTTAATATCATTTCCGGAATCTGAGTCTGAAATCAGAGTGTAATTAATGGAAGTCGATTTCATCAATTCTTGCAAGACCGGTAATCTATAGTGGGCAAAATAAGGATATACTATTGCTATTTTTTTTTTAGGGTTTTCCAAATGTTTCATTTTTTGGCGTTGATGTTTTACAAAGAGTTAGATATCTTATCTATTTGCAATAACTAAAATATCTCGTGTATATTATTTGAATTATATTATTTCTGATTAAAAAACAGTTTATTATTGTTTTCCTTTCAAAAAATTAGTTCTTTTTTTCTTTAATTTCTTTTGCGAAAGATAAGAAGTTAAAGGTGAGGTAAACGCATTTCTCTAAAGAATAAAATAAAATTCTTCATCTTAATATATTGTTTTTGAAGATCTTTAAATTTGCATTAATCTATGAAAAAGCAGTCTTTAAATACATCAAAGTAAAAGTCCACTTTTTTTTAAATTTATATTTAAATAAGGATGCTAAATGTCCTTGAATGAATTATGATAAGGCTTTTTAATATAATCAATTATCACTGTTTCGTTTTAATTATATTATCTATGACTTAAAGAAGTGGGATTTCTTTAAATTAGGTTGGCTCATCTTCGCGCACCAATTTCGCGACTTTGATTCCATTAACAATTAAGATTTTTTTACTTTAAAGAAACCGGTAATACCTCCATTGTTTCTGATTTTTACAAGGTTTATTTTTTTTGCTTACAAACTCTAAATTTATAACAGAATTAAAATATGCTTATTACTTTTTTTAAATGTTCTGATTACCTTTATTGCTACTCATCTTTAAATCAAACCAAAACTTTACCCATGTTTTAAGACTTCCAATTCTGCTCTATTATGAAAAACATGAGTCATAAATAAATGGATGCCAATTATTTTTGAAATTCTGGCCTCTTAATAACTTGCTTACTGTAAACGAATCCACTTATGGCGGCACTTTTTTTGAAATAGTATAATAAGGCGACGCAGGAGGAAATGTATTATGGGGTAGGTTTTTAGCAATTAAGAATTATAGTATTTTTGGGGCTGGATTTCAAAGTGTTTTGCTTAGGACATATTAGTATTATTCAGGAATTTATTTTCTACTTTAAAAGATTTTTATTCATGCGTATATCGCTACTGGTCTTAAAGGGATAATTTTATTTTTAACTTTTTTAAAGTGTAAGAAAATAATATTTTGGCTCTTTTTTGCGTTGTTATAGGCGAAGCTGAATCTGCTTTAAACTAAATAAGAAAATTAGTTGAATGAGAATATTAGTAGTATCTAATAATTATCCATCCTTAGAATATCCAGCAAGAGGTGTGTTTGTTTACAATTTGGTACAGCAATTTTGTAAATTAGGACATGAGGTAACTGTAATATGCTCTAAAAATATTTTAGCTACTGGAACCAAAAAAGTTAAATCCTATGGAGAAGAGAATTGCACGGTTTATAGGCCATCATATTTTTCCCTTTCTAACAAGCAGATAGGCCCTTTTAATACGTATAGAGTTGGAGAAATATCACAAATTAAGAGCATAAAAAAAATTTTAAAAAAACATAACCTAGAATTTGATTTTGTTTACGCCCATTTCATGATGAATGGTATTTGTGCATTAAACGCCCTTAAACATTACAATAAACCTTTTTTTGTAGCTATAGGTGAAAGTGATCTTATAGGTTTAACTAAAATGTATCCTAGAGATTATTTTAAACAAAGTATTAAACAGATTAGAGGTTTTGTAGCTGTTTCTAATAAGTTGAAAAAACAATTAATGGATTTTGGTGTTTCCGAAAATAACATTTTTATGAAACCTAACGCTGTTGACCTTACTAAATTCTACAAAAGAAATAAGGTAGTAATGAGGAAGAAATATAAACTGCCTATGGATCTTAAACTGGTTGCTTTTGTAGGTAGATTTTTACCTCACAAAGGACCATTACGTGTTTTGGAAGCGGTTAAAAATTTAGATAATGTTGGAGGACTCTTTATGGGCGACGGACCTCAGCAACCTGTTGGTTCTTCAGTCGTTTTTAACAAAAGCGTACCTTCTTATGCAATTCCTGAGTTACTTTCTGCTGCTGATATTTTTGTTCTCCCTACTCAAAGAGAAGGATCATGCAATGCTATTGCTGAGGCCATTGCTTGCGGGTTACCAGTTGTGTCTTCAAAAATTCCAGAAGTCATGGATCAATGTCATCCTTCTTTTTCTATTTTGGTAGATCCTTTAGATGTTACTGCCATAGAAAAAGCGATAGATTCTATTCTTAATAATGATGGAAGAAGAGCAGAAATGTCTAAGAATGCTTTGAAATACTCAAAGAATCTTGAAATTAGAGAAAGAGCAGCCAGCATTCTAAACTTTATTGAAGGCGAAATAGAAGAATAAATATTCAATTAATCGAAAAAAACTATTTTTAATCTATTAAATCAACGTTTCTACTTAATTTTTCATTTAATTTGTTTATTGATTTTAAATGTTCATGAATAAATTATGATCAGGTCTTTAAATATTATCAATGACTACTGTTTATTTTTACTTGTTTTTTCTGTAACTTTTGAAAGTTGGGATCCTTTTCAACTTGTTGGGACACTTTCGGTCACCTTCATCACAACTATACTTTACTTAGCAACCTGGGTTCCATTGATTGGTAGTAATTTTCAGTTTGCACCCTTTAAAAAATTTGTAATACCCTTGTTATTGTTGATTTTTGTTGGGTTTATTAATTCTGCTTTAAACTCTGAATATGTGACTGAATTTAAAAATGCTTATGAGTATAAAACACTTCTTTTAATTGTTTTAATGACTTTTATAGCTGCTCATCTTTATATAAAACCCAAAACTTTGCCCATTGTTTTAAATAGTTATATAGCTAGTATGCTTTTGGTTGCTTTATTGGTTTCCCAGGGAAACGGTGTAACTTATGTAAATGATAGATTGTTGTTGTTTGGAGAGAACCCTAATATTATGGGAACAAAAGCTTCTTTTGCTTTTCTCATAGCAATTTCATGGCTAATTAAGAAATTTTCCATTAAAAGATTAATAGTCATTGGTGCTATTTGTATCCCTTTTATTGGCTTGGTTGCTACCTCTGGTTCGCGTGGAGCTTTTGCATCTATGTTTTTGGGACTTGCAGTTTTACTTTATTTTAGAAAGACAAATATTTTAAATAAATGGGCGTTAGTTATTTTTGCCGCACTTGCCTCTGGTATGCTGATAACTTACTTATTGGAAACAAATCCTGCTCTTGCAGAACGCTTTTTAGAAACGGTAGAATCGGGTGAAACAGGAAGAAATGCACTTTGGGATGCGGCATTTAAAATAATAAAGGATAACATCATGATTGGTGCTGGGTTTGAAGGAGTCAAGCCTAAAATGTTTGCTTATTCAGGAATTTATTTGGGACCGCATAATATTTTTCTCTATATATTTATCGCAGCTGGTCTACCTGGAATAATTTTATTTACAATTTTTTTAGCCCGACTGACTAAATTACTATTGCTTCATTTTAAAGATTCTGGAGAATCTTTAAATCTTGTACTCTTCGTTATTACTGTTTTTAATATGTCTAAACAAGGTGGTAGTATAAGAAAAATATTATTCTGGTTCTTTTTTGCGTTGTTGATAGGTTCTGCTGTCCACGTAGTATCCAGAGTTAAACAAGAAAAATCAACGCAATGAAAATATTGATAGTATCTAATAATTATCCATCTTTAGAAAATCCATCGCGGGGTACGTTTGTATATAATTTGGCACAGCAATTTTGTAAGTTGGAACATGAGGTAACTGTAATATGCTCTAAAAATATTTTATCATTAGGGGCTAAAAAAGTCGAATCTTATGGAGTAGAGAACTGTACAGTTTATCGCCCATTATCTTTTTCCTCATCTAATAAGCAAATAGGTTTTTTTAATACTTATAGAATTGGCGAGATTGCGGAAATAAAAGGCATAAAAAGAATTACAAAAAAGCATAATTTGGAATTTGATTTTGTTTACGCCCATTTTATGACGAATGGTATTATTGCTGTAAATGCACTTAAAAAGTACAACAAACCTTTCTTCGTAGCTATAGGTGAAAATGATCTTACAGAAATTATACAGGGTTTATTAAATAATAAACTAAATCCTAAAGATTACTTTAAAGAAAGCGTAATGCAGGTACGAGGTTTTGTAGCTGTTTCAAATAAGTTAAAAAACCAATTAATCGACGACTATGGGATTTCTAAAAACAAAATATTTATGAAATCCAATGCCGTTGACCTTACTAAATTCTATAAGAGGAATAAAACAGAAATGAGGAGGAAATATAAACTTCCCATAAATCTTAAATTAGTTGCCTTTGTAGGTAGATTTGAACCTGTGAAGGGGCCTTTGCGAGTATTAGAAGCCGTTCAAAATCTAGATAATGTTGGAGCATTATTTATAGGTAGCGGGTATCAAGAACCGGAAGGTACTTCGGTTTTCTTCAAAGGAAGTGTTCCATCGCATCAAATTCCCGAGTTACTTTCTGCCGCTGATCTTTTTGTGCTGCCAACGCAAAAAGAAGGGTCATGCAATGCCATAGTTGAGGCAATGGCTTGCGGATTACCAGTGGTGTCTTCAAAAATTCCAGAAGTAATGGATCAATGTAATCCTTCTTTTTCCATTTTGGTTGACCCTTTAAATGTAAAAGCCATTGAAAGCGCTATAGAATCGATTATTAGTGATGACAAAAGAAGAGCACAAATGTCCAATAATGCAATGGAATACTCGAAGAATTTTGAAATAGGAGAAAGGGCTTCTAGCATTATCAACTTTATTGAAAGCGAAATAAAAGAATAAAGTAAACGGACATTGGATTTAAAAATTAATTAGCACTTTCGAGTTAATATCACAGATGCAATATTATATATTTAAAAGGTTTCTAATTTATTTAACTACTTTTTTTGGAAAATAACTAATCCAATATATGATAAATTGATATTGAACGTTATTAATGAGGAAAAATGCAAAAAAAAGTAGTTCACGAATTTGAAAGTTATCATAGTAAAGGTAGCTCTATCAATGAGAATAAAATTCAAACAAAACCATGAAAATTATTTCGAAAATAAACAAAGAGATTGTTCATTATGCACAAGATGACACCTTAATTACTTCAAAATATAGAACCATATTTTTTAATAAAAATGATAAAATTTTAAAGGTTAAGTTACCTGAAAAAAACCTTCTAAAACAACTTTTTGGTTTTTTTAGACTGGCAAGAAGAGCATTAAGACTTGACAAGTGTAATGTTTTCTTGCATCATGACAATTTAATAATTATTCGACAAGGCAAAGTATATCTATATAATTCTGAAAAGGGAGAACTAATTCATACTCTTAACTTAAAGAATTGCAGAAATGTTTTACATCAATCTATAAATTCAACACCAGATGGATTAATCTATTTCGGCGAATATGGAAACAATGGAAATAGAAATTCAGTCCCTGTTTATTGTAGTAAAGATGGTGGTAAGAGCTGGAAAGAAATATATACTTTTCCTGCAGGTAGCATAAAACATATACATGGATGTTATTACGATAAATATACAGATAAAATTTGGGTTTGTACTGGAGATTTTGAAGGGGAAAATTGTTTATTGGTAGCTGATAGAGATTTTAATGAAGTAGAAAAAATAGGAGACGGACAACAAAAATTCAGAACATGTAATATAATCTTTACTCCCAAAGAAGTACATTGGCTAATGGATAGTCAATTAGAACCATCTCATCATATTATTATGGATAGAAAAACAAAAGATACTAGAGTTGGGCAAAAACTAATGGGACCTATTTGGTATATAAAAGAACTAGAAGATAATATTTATTTAGCCGCAACGGGACAAGAAATTGGCCCAGGAGTTTTAGACGATAAAATTCATTTATATTATTCTACAAATTTAAAGGAATGGAAAACTATTAAAACTTTCAATCATGATGGTCTACCTAAAAGATACTTTAAATTTGGAGTTATTGGATTTGCTGATGGAAGGCAAACTAAAGATGATTTTTATATGTTTTTTGAAGCTGTAAAAGGATTTGATGGTAAATCAATAAAATGCTCATTATCATGAAAACAAAGGAAAGTCCTTATCAAAAAAAGTATTTGAATCAGCTGATTAGTTCAAATCATTTTCCTTTAGTTAATGCTATTAATCTTCATGATTTAAATACTAATTCTATTAATAATGCCTTAACAAAAAAAATCCAAAGTATTAGTTTAATACCACCGGATTATCCAAAGTTTAGAAATATTAAGCCAGCAACTATTATAAATCTTAGACTTGCATTATATCTTGAGGAATATAAAGATGAAGTAGATAATTGTTGCTTGAATCTTTTAAGATATATAGAGGTTAATTTATCTAAATTAAAAAAAAATGAAAAATTATATGGTCGTTCGAGGAGAGAGAGCATTTTGATTTTCCAGCAGCTTAAAGCTCTTTTTGTTGAGTATCACATCAATAATTGTGACTTACTTTATTTAAATACAGCATTAAAAATAGCTGATTTAAAATGGATTAAACCTGTAAATAGTACACCTAATTCGGTAAAAGAACTTGATATTATCAAGAACAGGCAAGTTGAGTATATTCTTAATCAATTAGAAAATGAATAAAAAAAACATCATTGTTTTTTGCCCTAACCCTTACAGTTTGTATACAACAAGTGTGTGTGAGTTATTACTAAGAAAAGGATACCATATCGAATGTATTGTTGTAAGAAAATTTACAATTAAGCGTTTTAGGAAAGAATTTTCACGAGATGGAATAAGACTGATAAAGAAAATATGGAATAAACTTTTTTTAAAAGAAAAGGCGTATTCAAGTGAACTAAATTCAATTGTATCATTTAGAAAAGAGAATAATCTCGTAATTAAGAACATTAATGAATTCAAGAAAAATGCTACTAAAATAATAAAGTGTAATTCTTTGAATGATAATAATGTTGAACTATTACTAAAGTCTTATGATGAAAAGTTAATAATTTTCACAGGTGGTGGTATAATCAGAAAAAATATTTTAGATAATTCTGGAGATGGAATTATCAATTGCCATATGGGAATTTTACCTAGATATAAGGGTATGGATTTACCTGAATGGTGTATTCTTGAAAATGAAATTGAGGAATTAGGTATTACTATGCATTTCATGGACACAGGCATTGATACAGGCGATATTCTGAGAAAAATAAAAATTCCATTAGGAGAACATAAGTCAATTAAAAGTTTAAGAGCAAGTTTTGAACCCGTCATGGCTAGCTCTATGGTTTCTCTTGTTGATGACTACTTAAAAGGAAAAGTAAAACAACAACAACAACCCCTAAGCACTAGACGTCAATACTTTATGATTCATGAGGGACTCTATAAAATTGCAAGAAATAAAATTAAAAACTACCGCTAACAAAGTGTATGATGTTCATGTGTCTTTTATTTCTTTGAAACCCCAAAGACAACAGCTGTTTAGTTTATTTAATACTATAGTTTAATAAGCCATAAGTTAAAAATAGATTTTTGAACAATACATAGAAAATATTATGAAAGAAAGACAAACTATCATCTATATAATGTCTAATGAACGGTCTGGATCTACTTTAATTGAGAATATTCTTTCAAAATCCTCACAAATGGTTTCAGTAGGGGAAACATATCTTTTGGGCGGTTACATTCATAAAACAGGACCTGGAAGTACTTGGGATTGGAATTGTTCTTGTGGTGAAAGTTTATTGGAATGCGATTTTTGGAATAAGATATACCGAAACCTTAATATCTTAAACCCTCAAAAAATTACAAACACTAAGATTGTCTATCCTAAAAGAAAGGATAAGGAAAAACAAAAATCAGAAAATTCTAAGGTTGTTTCTTTGATTAACGGGATGTATACAGCAGTCTTTGAAACTACAAATTGCACTATGTTGATTGACTCTTCAAAGAAAGCATTTCATGGGGTATCTCTTTATAAAAATTCTCCTTTTAATTTTAAGTTTATTTATTTAAAAAGAGATTTGCGCGCCGTGACATTTTCAAAGCAAAAATGGCGAAAAAAATATGGCGAAAAGGATATTAGCCTTCTTAAATTGCTTTTAGCTAATTATTCACATAGATTGTGGTGTAGATTAATGCTTTGGAAAATAAAGAAAAAAGATGTTTTTAAAATTAATTACGAAGATTTTTTTGAAAACCCTCAACAGATTTTGAATAATATGTCTCAATTTTTTGATTTTGATGCCTATGAGATGCCAGAGTTTATGGAGCTAGTTGATGACCACACAATTGCAGGTACGCCTAATCGTTTCGAAAAAAGAAAGATAAAATATGATGCCGGGTGGTTGAGTATTGCAAAAAAACGTCCGTTTATCAATATATTGGGCTTTATACTTAACAAAATCGGATGAGTCTTAGCGGTAAAATTAAGAACGCAGGTAAATGGCAGTCATTTTCTGTTCTATCTCTAAGCGTTTTACAGATTCTTTACTTTTCTATAATGACCAGACTTTTATTTAAAGAAGACTACGGTCTTATGGCTATTGTCAATGGAATTATAGGAGTAGGAAATATTTTTATGCAGGGCGGTATGGGTTCTGCATTAATACAACGAAAAGAAATAGACAATAAACATATTAATGGTGCTTTGCAAACGAGCCTTCTTATAGGTCTCATACTGTATTTCGTTTTTTATATTATAGCTCCACTTATTGCTTCGGCATACAATGACCTTAGGTTAGAAAATCTCATAAAAGTATCTTCTTTGAACATCATATTACTTGCACTGAGTAATATATCAGTTAATTTATTACATAAATATTACTTTTTTAAAAATGTTGCGATAGTTAATATTACATCAAATATAATTGGTTATAGTATAGGTGTTTATTTGGCTATGAATGGTTATGGAGTATGGTCTCTTGTTATTGCAACCCTGATTGTCTCTTTGCTAAGCGGAATAGCTTTATTTTATTTAGCTCCTATAAAAATAAGTCCAAACATACATTATAAAGAAGCCCGTGAGTTGTTTGGTTTTGGTTCTGGTATGATGTTATTAACATTTAGTAATTTTTTGTCGAGTAGAGGGTTGAATCTGATTTTTGGGAAAATATTTATGCCAGATTTACTAGGTATTTATGAGAGAGCTTCAAGGGTAAAGGACATACCCAGTCAATTTCTTGCAACCATAATCAATAAAGTTATGTTTCCAGTAATGTCTGAAATCCAAGACGAGAAGGAAAGATTGATTAATATTTACAAATTTGGTTTGGGATTAAGCAATTCAATTATGATTCCCACCACGGTTTTACTAGTTTTTTTTTCAGCTGAAATTGTACAAATTCTGATGGGGGCAAAGTGGTCAGAGGCTGTCATTCCTCTACAAATTATGCTTCTAATTCTGACTTTTAGTAATTCAGGAAAAATGACAGATGCAGTTATTAGGGCACAAGGTCTTATTTACAAAAATGTCACTCGCAAATACATTTTTACTGTAATCATTATAATACTTTCTGGTACTTTGGGTTATTTATACGGTATCAATGGTGCTGCTGTTGGAATCGTTATAAGTCACTTTATAAATTATTTAATGATGATAGTTTTGGTAAAAAATGTTTTTAAGGGAACTATTGGAGAATATTTTTTAAAGCCACTGCTATCAGGATTAAAACTGGGACTGTATCTAGGTATTTTAATCTTTACCTATAAATATGTGTTTAATTTATGGGGAAAAACTGATGTTACAATGTTTATTGTATTTACGTTAGGTTTACTGATAGTATGTGCTGGTTTGTTGAAGTTTAAACCCAAGGTATTTGGAATATATTTAGAATCGGCAATTAGAAATATGTTGAATAAAGGATAATGCCCTTATCTTAAATAATATAGAATTATAAATATTTTGAATTTTAATTATGAAAGAACAATCACCAATTAATTTCTGGGGTATAGGAGCTCAAAAAGCTGGGACCTCATGGTTATACTATAATTTATCCAAAACACCGGGTTTTGCGATTCCCCCGGTAAAAGAATTTCATTATTTTGACAGGGATACCAAATATGCCTCGCCAAATATGTTATCAAAAACTAAGGTAAAGGATAGGATTACCAGTGTATCTTACTTAAAAGGAGCTACAAGATCAATCATACACTCATTGCTTAAGGGAAAAATGAAGCATATATTATTTACTTTCAAATGGTATTTTTCTAATTATAGTGATAAATGGTACATATCTATTTTTGCACCGTTTAAGGGAATAAAAGGGGAGATAACTCCTAGCTATTCTATGCTAAGCAAGGAGGATATAACTAGAATGTATACCATGGCTCCTGACGCTAAATTAGTTTTAATGCTTAGAAACCCCGTTGATAGAGCTTGGTCTCATTTTAGGCATACTAAAAAGCGTATTAAAGGATTTACTCTTGATAGCGTCGAAGAGAGTGAAATCATTGCATTTATGCAAAGTGAAGGTCAGGAATTAAGGTCTAACTATGCACGCACCATAAGTAATTTCACTAGTGTTTTTCCTAAAGAGCAATTATTAATTGGTTTTTTTGATGCGATAATAGATGCCCCGGAGCAATTACTGGAGGAGGTGATACAATTTATTTCTCCTAATAACGAATCTGAGGAAAAGCCAGAACAATTATCTAATGTTGACGATTCGGCAATAAAAAAAGTGGTGAACAAATCTATAGAACTAGATTGCCCTCCTGTAGTTTTGACCTTGATAAAGGAAATGTACCATGATATGAGCTTAAACCTTGCTAACCAATATGGAGGCTATTTTAATAAATGGTATCTTGAAACTTATGGTAAACCTTCTGAAAATAAAGACGATAGATTATTCCCTACAATTCTTCTTTCATAGCAGTAAATAGATAAAAAATCTAATATGAATAGTCAAGTTTAGTATGTGAAATTTGAACTTATTACTGGCAGTTAAACCATCAAAAAACTTAAAAATTATTTTTACATCAATAATGAAAAGTATATAAATTAAGAATTACTTGGTATATAAACTTTTTACAATGAAACGCCTAGACAAGACTACCTTATTTAAATAGTGAACATTAATGGTATGAATTTTATATATCTCAAAATTCCTTTTTATTGTTTGATATTGAATACGTATTGAATTTTTAAACCTTATCAACCATCATTAATCAGGACTTATTTCTTCTTTAGTTATTAATTAGAGTTTGGCGATTCTACCTAAAAATCAAAGCTATTTGTTAAAAAATAGTGTATTTCGTCGAATAAATAAAACAGCGAAATCCAAAGTTATAGTTAGTTACGTTAAAGATTAAGTATTATTTGGGTAGTTCATCGAAAAATGCATGTAATATGTCGATGATTATTGAAATTTAAATATTTTTACTATCCAAATCTTATTATAAAATTTAATCTATTTAATATTATGAAATTTTTCACCCCACATCCGCTAGTATTATTATTCTTTATTTGTTGTATACCATGTCTTACTTGTTGTAGTAAAGATTCAGATTTATTTAATGAATATGTCCTTTTAAATCCAGAAGAAACACTTCCTCTAGAGGATACAAGTAGTGATGAATCGGACGGAAGTAACGAAGAAGAGGCAAGTAACGAAGAAGATACAAGTGATGCAAAAGAAGGAGATGGTATTAATTTATTATTAAATGGAACTTTTGAAAATTCAGATGAATGGGAGTTATTGAATGGTAGTACAGCCACTGGTGGGATTTTAAGGATAATTACAAGTGGCAGAATACAAAGTAGTCGTTCCAATTGGTCAGCATCATATCATGATATATCGTTAGACCTATTTTTTATATCACGCCGATACAGACTAACATTTGAGGCTAGAAGAGTTTCAGGTCAAGATGTGCTTAGAGCAGGGTTAAGGAACTTGAGTTTTTTTGATGATGCCTTAACAACTGATTTTCAAACTTATGTGGTAGAGTTTAACGGCGAAGGTCGTCCTGGAGGTAATGATCTTGTTTTTGGAGGTGATGGTAATGGAGATGTTTTTGAAATCAAAAACGTCATACTTGAGGATATTGGAGTAAGAACTTCCGAAGATGGTAGTACAATAGACCCAAATACAGGCTTGCCTACAGCAGTAAGTTTTTACACAGATTTTGAGACAGACGACCAATGGGGAGGGAACGGTGAAGAGCCACCTGCAGGGGTATGGGAAGTTGACCACGGAGCGCCAAGAACTACTGATCATCCCGATTCACCTTTAAAATCTGGGCGTAATGGAGGTAGGGCTATTTGGTTGGGAAGTTACAATAATGACATATTTAGAAACGAACTTGGAAGTAATAACGCATTAAGTTTCAGGGAGCATTGGATGAGCTTCTCCCTATATGTTGAAAACAAGTTACCAAGTGATAGAATAATAATACAGAACAGACCTAGAACTGGAAGTAATAGTAATAGGGTCAACACACTTAGTTTAAGACAAGGAGGTGATGAGGGTAAAGAAAATCAATTATATTTCAGTCTAGCAACAGATGTGAATAGTGTTGATACTCTTCCTCAAAACGGTGCCGGATCTAATACAGAATCAGTGTATTTCGATTATAACCAAGGAGAGTGGATTGATATTGTAATCCATCAAAAATGTGCGTTCGGCAAAAATTATAATGGTCCAGATACTTCTGAGCTAGCAAGGGCTTGGGGATTTGACCCTAAAAGTGATGGATATATAGAAATCTGGGTAAACGGCGAAAAAATAATTGACCATGTAGGAACTACAACTTATAGATATTCTAAACACGGACAAGAAACAGAGGGGATTATTACACCTAAAATTGGACCGTATTGGGCAAGAGTGAACGAGCCAACAGGTGACCTTTATTTTGATAATTATAAAATTTGGACTGGACCAGGAGGAACTTATCAAGATCTTGATCCAAGTAATTAAGCAAAATTATGGTTTTAAAACAGGAAAAACTGAGTACTAGTTTTTTCTGTCAATATGAATTGTTGGTAACTTCCAGATTTACAATTTTTTTCCAACACATTGGAGTTTAACTTATAATTTTAATCTCTGGAATTATGTATTGCTATTGGTGGAAGACTAATGGTGATGGTAATCCAAGACGGAAAAACTAATGTTCTGTTAGAATGTTTGTAGATATCGTTGACATTGTAAATACAACTCCACTTTACAGGATAATAAAGAATAATAGATTAAATACTATATTTTAGTTTCCAAAAAAAGTAGGAAAAAAGATATATTGATTTACCTTTGGGCATGGCATAAGAATCGTGAGTTACTTATGAAAATTTAAGCTCTTTGGGATTCAGTCCCAATATATACTTACTGAAATTGTTTTTATCATTAGGCAAGATATAAGGCTCTACGGAAAGTATTTTCTAAAAGACATAAACGAGACTATTTTATTTTACCCTTTTGGATTTAAGGTTTTTGAGATATTACCACACTTAACTTTTGAGGTTAGTGTTATAATAATGAGTCTAAACTAGACTTACAACATTTTGATTTCCTTTAATAAAATGAATCTTTTTAAGTTGAGTCCCCTAAATTTCAATTTTCACCCATTTTATGAAACGGCACTATTTTTTGTCTATAAAAGTTTGAAACCATATCTCTACTTCCAAAATCCTAAATAATAATCTTGAATGATCCTTCTTTTTTGATATTGTTGATTTTAGTAATTTTTCTAGGACATTTCTATTAAATAGTTTTCTATTATTTAAACTATCGCTCAATAAGATATCCTGAACATTTTTGTTTTCTCGAATCACCTTTTCTATTGGCGATTTAAACCCAATTTTACTTCTATCATAGATAACACTATCTGGAAGAACATCTTCCATGGCTTTTCTGTGTATATACTTACCAAAACCTTTTTGAATTTTAAATTGTGAAGGAAGTTTAAAAGCGAATTCTACCAAATTATAATCCATAAAGGGTAATCTACTTTCTAAAGAATACATCATTGATATGGCGTCTCCGTAGTGTAATAAATTTTCAAGTCCTGTTTTATGCTGTTTTTTTAGCATCTTATTTACCCGAGTTTCTTTTCTGTTGAATCTGAGTTTTGGAACCTTGGCAGTAGTTTTATTGTATCGTTTAAGATTATCAGAATATACAAATTCAGTCCCATCTAGTTTTCTGTATAATGATTTTGCCCATCTAGGCAAATGGAGCCTTCCAAAAAGTAATATTGCCGTTTTAAGTGACCAAGCCGATTTAAATTCACTTAAATTATGTTTTGCTCTTTTGAATTTAAGCGAACTTATTAAATCAATAAGGTGGTCAATAAATATGGAGTCAAGATAACCTCCCAAAAGTTCATCTGCCCCCTGGCCTTCAAGTATAACTGTAAGCTTTTCTTTAGCTTTTTTGTTAATTTTACTCAGAGGAAATATTGCCGGAGATGCATGTCCAGACTCCAGATGATAAATTAATTGATTTAGCCTTGGTAAAAAATCTTCATAATCAACAATCACCCTATTGGATAGAAAATTATAATCCTTGCTTAAAGAATCAACGGTCTTATATTCATCATATTTTTCTTCTGGAAAGCTAGCTGTATATGTGTTTATTTCCTGTTTGAAAATTTTATCTACGCTACATACTATAGATGTTGAGTCTAAACCTCCAGATAATGTAGCCCCTAAGGGTACATCACTTCTAAGTCTTATTTTAATGGCATCATTAAATAGATTCTTATAGTTTTCAAGTGCGTCTGGCCAACTGAGGTTTTTGTCAACTTTATCTGGATAGTCCCAATATTGAGATATGTCATATCCGTCTTTTGTGATAATTAAGTTATGAGCAGATGGTAATCTATATATGCCTTCAAACCAAGATTCTGTATTCTGTGCTCCGACTGACTCCCTGCAAAAGGCAGAAATAGCATCATAATTTGGTTTTTTTAATTCTGGATAATACTCTAAAATAGATTTAATTTCTGAGGCAAATAATAGGTTACCCTCAAAGATGGTATAGTAAAAGGGTTTTATGCCGAATCTATCTCTTGAGCAGAAAAGAGTATCATTTTCTTTGTCGTATATTGCAAAGGCCCACATTCCATTAAATTTACTCACACAATCTTCACCCCATAAATGATACGAAGCGGTTACCACCTCAGTATCTGAAGCGGTTTTGAATTTGTAGCCTGCAACTTGAAGCTCTTCTTTTAATTCTATATAATTAAAAATTTCGCCATTAAAAATAATGGTCAATGTTAGATAGTTGAAAGGCTGATTTGCTGATTCTGAGAGATCTAAAATAGACAATCTTGCATGGGAAAGACCAACATAGGGTGTAATTAATTCGGCTTGTCTAAAGTCTGGGCCTCTATGTTTAACTTTTTCAATTGATTTTAACGTTTTCTCCTTACAAACAAATTTCTTCTTATCTAAATTTATAATGCCAAAAATCCCACACATTATGTTACTTTATTTTTGATACCAAGTTCTGCCAAATTTGATATTATTGTTTATATGTTATTTTTCTACTAAATATATATTACTATATACTTAGGATTTATCTACTATTAACAATTATAATGCTTATCATTAAATTATCTAATTCTTACGCAATATAGTTTTATTTTGTAGTTGCAAAGTCTAATAATTATAAATATGTAATAATTAAATTCTTATTTCTCCACATACTTATAAGAGAGATTTAGAATAATTTTCAAATCTCTCTAAAGTATTGTAGATAATAACCATGATTTACTTTACCCAACTCGAATTGATTTCAAAAAATGGTAATAATATGTTTTTCATAGCTAATAATTTTTCCAAAAGCAAGTCTACATATCCATAACCGTGATATCAAAAATTTTAGTGTTTTAATTATTTTTTACCGATTTGGAAATATTCAAATCCATTAGCATGCATTTTTTCGTAATCATATTGATTTCTACCATCGAAAACAATAGGATGTTTTAATTGCTTTTTCAATTCCTCAAAATCAGGAGATCTAAACTCTTTCCATTCGGTGAGTAATATCATGGCATCAGCATCTGAAAGCGTTTCGTATTTAGATGTAAAATATTCTACATTGGGTACATCTTTAAGATAAAAGTGCTTAGCTTCATCAATCGCTTTTGGGTCATAAGCATTAATTTTTGCACCTCTTTTAGTTAATTCTTTTATAATATAAATGGCTGGTGCTTCTCGCATATCATCAGTCCCTGGCTTAAACGAAAGTCCCCATATTGCAAAAGTTTTTCCAGTTAAATCTTCACCAAACCTAGTGATGACTTTTTTTGCAATCACTAATTTTTGAAGATCATTTACATCCTCCACCGCTTTAATTAATTTAGGAGAATATCCATTCTGTTCAGCCGTCTTTTTTAAGGCTTTTACGTCTTTTGGAAAACAAGAGCCTCCATAACCGCTACCTGGATAGATGAAACTATACCCAATTCTGCTATCCGAACCAATTCCTACACGAACTTTATTTACATCTGCATTTACCAATTCGCAAATGTTTGCAATCTCATTCATGAACGAGATTTTGGTGGCCAACATGGCATTAGCTACATATTTAGTCATCTCTGCTGATCTTACATCCATAGTAATCAGACGGTCTGTACTACTCCTAAAAAATGGAGCATAAAGGTTCCTCATTATTTTTGTAGCATTTTCACTATCAGATCCTACTACCACTCGGTCTGGTTTCATAAAGTCATTGATAGCATCTCCTTCTTTTAAGAATTCAGGATTGGATACCACATGGAACTCAATCTCTACTTTTCTTTTTACCAACTCTTGCGATATTGCATCTCTAACTTTATCAGCTGTTCCTACAGGAACAGTAGATTTATCCACAACAACTAACGGAGTTGTCATATGCATCCCAATCTCTTTTGCAACTCCAAGGACATATTTTAAATCTGCAGAACCATCTTCCCCCATAGGAGTTCCTACAGCAATGAAAGCAGCATCACATTTATCTAGATTTTCGGATAGTTTAGTGCTAAATTTTAAGGTTTTGTTTTCAACATTGCGTTTCACCATTTGCTCTAGGCCAGGCTCATATATTGGGATAATACCCTCCTTTAGTTTGTTTATTTTATCACTATCAATATCTATACATGTGACTTTATTGCCCATTTCGGCAAAACAAGTGCCACTTACTAGACCAACATATCCGGTTCCAATTACTGTTAATTTCATTACTTTTGTTGAATTTACTAAGTTTCTAGATTATTTTATATTATTCTAACTACCAATTAAGATGGCAATTTAGGTCTCCATCTAATTTTGCAAAAGACACTCAATGGTTTTAATTACCAGAATGTTCATGCTCAAAATTTTAAGTAGCAAAGTTGCGAAAGTTTTTTGTTCATAAACGAAAATTACCATAACAATCAATAAATAACGATGAAATGTAATTTTTGTTATAAGTACTTCCTAAATAAATTACCACAATTAGCAACTAAAGTGTTGTATCCTAGTTTTTATACCGTGTAGAATTTTTTATACCAGTTGATGAATTTGGCCACCCCTCTTTTAATTGGTGTGTTGGGGGAATAATCAAAGTCCCTAATTAACGAATCAACATCTGCCCATGTTTTCTCAACGTCGCCAGGTTGCATAGGCATGAGATTCTTATCTGCTACTATTCCTAATTCATTTTCTATGGCCTCTATAAATTTGTATAACTTAACAGACTTATTATTTCCTATATTATATAAATTGTATTTTTTTGTTTTGTCGTAATTAAGAGTGTGCTTATTTTCTATTATTCTGACCACACCCTTGACAATATCATCGATATAGGTAAAATCCCTTTCCATATCACCATTATTGAATACATTGATTGGTTTTTTATCAAGTATAGCTTTGGTAAACAGAAACATAGCCATATCGGGGCGACCCCAAGGTCCATATACAGTAAAAAAGCGTAATCCTGTAGTCTGGAACCCATACAAATGGGAATAGGTATAGGCCATTAGTTCATTACTCTTTTTGGAAGCTGCATACAAACTGATTGGATGATCTACATTATCTGTGGTTGCAAAAGGAACTTTTTTATTCATTCCATAGACACTTGAACTACTGGCGTATACCAAGTGTTCTACTTGGTAATGCCTACAGCATTCCAAAATATTTACAAATCCAACAATATTACTATCAATATAAGCTTTTGGATTTTCTAGGCTATATCGAACACCTGCTTGTGCCGCGAGGTTACAAACTATGTCAAAACGTTCCTCGTCAAACAGATTTGATAATATATCGTTATCTGTAATATCGCTTCGTATGAACCTAAAATTAGAATAATTCTTACTCTTAATTATTGTGTTAAATTGTTCCGCATTTTTTCGAGCTATTCCTAATTCATTAATTCGTGCATACTTAAGATTAACATCATAGTAATCGTTTATATTATCAAGACCAATTACGGCGTGCTGTGATTCTATTAGACTTTTTATTACGTGAAAACCAATAAAACCTGCGGCACCAGTAACTAATATTTTCATTTCTTTTTTTTAAAGGTTTGATTTAAAATTCTGCTGTCTATTAAAGATGTCGTATGAAACTTTTCGAGTTTAGATAATTTACAAAGTTTATGAAAGGTATTCAAACGATTTTTTTTGCAGATTCGGCGAAATATTGTGCATATTTTATTACAAATACCAGATTTCAGAGTAATTTTGAAATTAGAACTATAGTAAAGATATTGAGAGTTTTTAATTTAATATACAAAATCTTTAAAATTCTCGTTCTCTAAGTTGTTAAACCCTAAATTAAATGAGTATTAACTTGAAAACCGAAACACAAAATAAGATTTGGCTTTCCTCTCCGCACATGGGAGATATGGAACAATTTTTTGTTAAAGAAGCTTTTGACACAAATTGGATAGCCCCTTTGGGTCCAAATGTTTCAGGTTTCGAAGCTGACATCCAAGGCTACTTGGACGAAGGGATACACGTTGCTGCCTTAAGTTCTGGCACTGCTGCAATTCACTTAGGGCTTAAACTTTTAGGTGTTGGTAGAGGAGATGAGGTTCTATGTCAGAGCTTTACTTTTTCGGCATCAGCGAACCCTATTGCTTACTTGGGTGCTTTGCCAGTTTTTGTTGACAGTGAGAAAGAGACTTGGAATATGTCTCCAGAATTACTTGAAGCTGCTATAATTGAAAGAACCTTGAAGGGAAAAACACCAAAGGCCATAGTTGTGGTTCATTTGTATGGTATGCCATATAAGGTTGGTGAGATACATTCAATATCTGAAAAATACAACATACCTATTTTGGAGGATAGTGCTGAGGCTTTAGGTAGTACTTACAAGGGAAGAAAATGTGGAACTTTTGGAGATATTGCCATTCTTTCATTTAACGGAAATAAGATTATCACAACCTCAGGGGGAGGCGCTCTGGTGTCGTCCAATAAAGCTCATAAAGAAAATGCTGTTTTTCTAGCTACCCAAGCTAGGGATGATGCACCACATTACCAACATTCTAAAATAGGACACAATTACCGAATGAGCAATGTTCTTGCAGGCATTGGAAGAGGGCAAATGAAAGTCTTGGATGAAAGGGTTGACTCTAGAAGAAGAAACTATGACTACTATCATGAACAACTTCAAGGCATGGAGAACATGACCTTTCTTCCGGAACCAAAAGAAATGGTTTCAAATAGGTGGCTAAGTTGTGTTTTACTTGATAGTTATGAATTAAGAGAAAAGATTAGAATTGCGTTGTTGGAGGAGAATATTGAATCGCGTCCTTTATGGAAGCCTATGCATCTGCAACCAATTTTTGAAAATGAACTCAGTTTTACAGACGGAACTTCGGAAGATTTATTCAAAAGAGGTCTATGTCTTCCTAGTGGGTCTAACCTTTCTTTGAATGACCTAGAACGAGTGACACAAATTATTAAATCTATCTTAGTATGATACAAAACTATCTAACGAATAAGGTCGAGCGATATGCCTCAAAATGGTTAGTACTTCTAATTGACATTGTCATTGTAGTAACATCCTTTGTTCTGTCGTACTTAATTAGATTCAATCTTACGTTTAATTTCGATGTTGATAAATTATTTGTGCAGATACCTTTGATATCCTTGATGTTCCTATGCTCTTTTTTGATCATCGGTTCCTATAAAGGCGTTGTTCGGCATGCTGGCGTCCAAGATGTTTACAATTTATTTAATGCTATTTGTCTTGCCAGTATTTTAATTATTTTTCTAGTTATTTTCAATAACAAATATCAGATAGCAGAAAATTTCACTATTCCACTTTCAATAATTATAATCAATAGTTTAATAAGTTTTGTTGCCTTAATTACTTCAAGATTTCTTTTTAAAACTTTATTTCTAAATATTTTTAATCAAAATAGGATTAATACATCAAAAAACATCCTAATTTATGGAGCAGGAGAGTCAGGCATTTTAACATATGGTACACTTGTTAATCATTCTAAGAGTAATGTAAAAATTTTAGGTTTTGTCGATAATGATAAAAAGAAAATTGGTAAAGTAATAAATGGGGTCACTGTTTATGCTCCTGAGGTATTGACCAAAGATTTTATTGTTAGAAAGGGAATATCAGAAGTCATATTTTGTATACAGAGTATTTCTCACAAAAGACTAAAAGACCTTGTAGAAGGCTTGGTAGATTTTCCAGTATTGGTTAAAATAGTGCCGCCAGTTGAGGATTGGATTAATGGGGAATTAAAAGTTTCTCAAATAAAAAATATCCAGATTGAAGATTTATTAAATCGTGCACCTATTGACCTAAACAATTTGAATATAGAAAAGGAATTGCGTAATAAAACTGTTTTGGTAACCGGAGGAGCGGGTTCAATTGGTAGTGAATTAGTTAGACAAATATGCACTTTTAAATATAAATCCTTAATTATTATTGATCAGGCAGAATCGGCCCTATATGATTTACAGCAGGAGTTAAAACAAAAAGGTTTTAATAATTTCATCCCTATAGTAGGAGATGTGAGGGATAAGAAAAGAATGAATATGCTTTTTGAGGAACACAAGCCAAACATGGTGTTTCACGCTGCTGCATATAAGCATGTACCTTTAATGGAACAAAATTCTTATGAGGCAATCAAAATTAATATTGCTGGAACTAAAAATATTGTAGATATCTCAAACGAACATAAGGTTGATAAATTTGTTTTGGTTTCAACAGATAAAGCAGTAAACCCAACAAATATTATGGGAGCCAGTAAACGTATTGCTGAGATTTATGTAAGCTGTCTTCAGCAGTACAGTGATACTCGTTACATTATTACAAGATTTGGAAATGTTTTAGGTTCCAACGGTTCGGTTATTCCATTATTCAGAAAACAAATCGAAAAAGGAGGGCCTCTTACGCTTACCCATAAAGACATAACTCGTTATTTTATGACTATCCCCGAAGCTTCTCAATTAGTTTTAGAGGCTGGTTCTATGGGCGTTGGTGGTGAAATTTTTATTTTTGACATGGGCGAGTCAATTAAGATTTTTGATTTAGCCAAAAACATGATTAAGCTTTCTGGGTTAAGATACCCAGAGGATATAGATATTACCATTACAGGATTAAGGCCGGGAGAAAAATTATATGAGGAATTATTGGCTAATGGAGAAAACACACTTCCTACATATCACAAGAAAATTAAAATTAGTAAGACTAGGGAATTGGAATTTGAAAAACTAAAATCTCTAATTGACGAGCTTTGTATAGCCAATACGTTTTTTGGTGAAAATACAGTAAAGCTAATGAAACATATTGTTCCAGAGTTTATATCTAATAACTCGAAATTTTGCGAATTAGATAGTAAAGAAAGTGTTACTTTTGAAGCTGACCAAAAAATTCAATCAAATCAACCACACAGTGCGTTAAATTTATAAATTTATATTCTTTTTATGAAAAAAAATGATTCGATATTTTTAGTTAAGGCAATGCTTGTAGGTGTTTTGGTCCTACTCTCTTCTTGTGCTTCCAGAAAAGACGTTGTCTATTTTCAGGATTCCGAAAATTTTGAAACTTTGGTTAATGATAATACTTTTATCTCTAAGTTTAAAGTCGATGATTTAGTCTCTATTAATGTATCATCTTTGAATCCAGAAGCTAGTGCTCCTTTTAATCTTTTTAGAGGCAGCTCTGAAGGAGGTTTTAGAGCAGAACAAATAGATTATTTAGTAGATCAGGCAGGTGAAATCGACTTTCCAGTTATTGGAAAACTAAAAATTGAAGGACTTTCGCCTGATGAAGTACGTCTCCTTTTAAGAGATCGATTGTCAGATTATTTGAAAGATCCCATCATAAATATAAGGTTGCGCAATTTTACAGTGACTGTTTTAGGAGAAGTTCTAAGACCTGGTGTATACCCTGTAAATGGAGAACAGATAACCATTCTGGAGGCCTTGGGGCTAGCGGGAGATTTAACTTTACGAGGTGTTCGAAATAACGTTTTAGTAATTCGAGATTTTAATGGTACTAAAGTGTATTCTCGTGTAGATTTAACATCTAAACAGATTACTAAGTCGCCTGTGTTTTATTTGACACAAAATGACATAGTTTACATAGAGCCTAATAAATCTGGTATCAAAGAAACTTCTCTTGACGCAAGAGTTCCTATATATGTTTCTATTGCATCAGTGCTAATTACTTCAACTATTTTGTTAATCACGCGAAATTAAATTGTGTTTTAATATGCAGCCCGAAAAACAAATAAGCCCTAATAATGACGTTGACCTAAGTAGCCTAATTAAGCCATATGCTAAGAACTGGATATGGTTTGTGATTTCTGTTATCGTTGCCATAACCTTTGCCATTTTCTACATACGATATACCGTACCTGAATACGCAATCAGTTCTAAGGTTAAAATATTGGAAGACCAGAATTCTAGTTCAGAACTAGGCGCATTCACGGATTTAGGTATTTTAGGTGGGAACAACAATAACATTCAGGATGAGATAGAATCTTTAAACTCTAGAACTAACCTTATAGAGGTCGTAAAAGAACTTGGATTAAACAAAAGGATAATAGCTATTGGAAATTTTAAGAATACGGGATTATATGATAATCCACCATTTAATATTAACTTTTTAGGACCAGATTCTATTGTTCAAAAAAACGAATACGAATTTTATATAAGATTAATTTCTGACACCAAATTTGAATTTGCAAATATTGAAAACGATACGTACAAAAAGTATTCTTTTGGAAAACCAATACCTTCTTCCTTAGGCGATTTAATTATTACTCCAAATGGTGCATTAGATATTACTTCCTATAGCGGACAGGATTATGAAGTTAAAGTTAGTCCACTGGCAACAAGGGCAGAATACTATCAAAAGAACATATTAATAACCACTACAAGTGAATTTTCAAATATAATTTCAATAACCCTAAATGATGCCATTAAACAAAGGGGGAAAGATATTATCAATACTTTAATAAGTAAGTACAACCAGAATGCTGTTGACGATAAAAAAGCAATTGCTGATCGTACCTCTAATTTTATCAATGATCGAATTACTGATATTTATGGAAGTTTGTCTACAGTAGACCAAAGTGCAGAAGACTTTAAGTCTGGCAGGGGAATAGCTGATATTGCAGCTCAAACAAACGTAAATTTAAATATTGGAGCAGCTAACCAACAAGAATTACGGAACACAACTGTTCAATTTGAGATTGCTTCCTCTATGAAAGACCTTGTGGATAATCAAGACGGATATGAATTGCTTCCTGCCAATGTGGGGTTGGCAGATGAGACAATTGCAAGTACAACTGCGCGATATAATGAACTAGCCCTCGAGAGAGGAAAACTTCTGGAAAGTTCGAATGAGAAAAACCCTATCATTGTTAATTTAGATCAACAGTTAGATGGTTTAAAGCGAAGTATGAAATCAAGTTTAAACAGTGTAACCAATAACCTATCGCTTCAAGTTAATAGCCTAAGCAGCCAGGTATCTAGGATTAATTCTCAAATCTATTCTGCTCCTAAAAATCAGCGTGCACTTCGTGATATCACACGTCAACAACAAACAACGGAGTCACTGTATCTTTATTTGTTACAGAAACGTGAAGAGTCGCAGATTACATTCGCCTCGGCATCACCTAAATCATATGTTATTGATAGGGCTTATCTTTTAAATAAAGATCCAGTCTCTCCTAAGAAGCCAATTGTGCTTTTAGCTTCTCTTATTCTTGGCTTATTGGTACCTTTTTCCGTAATATACGCCAAGGATATTTTGGACAATAAGATTCACAATAAGGTCAATTTAGAAAAGCTAACGGGAGATGTTCCGGTCTTAGCCGAGCTACCCAAAATTTCTAAAAAGGAAGACACTTTAATAAAGCTCGATGAGCGAACAGTTTTGGCCGAATCTCTAAGGGTTTTGAGAACAAACTTGGATTTTATCCTAAAATCTAGGAAGGGTGGCAATGAAAATTATGGAAAAACTATTTTTGTAACCTCTAGTGTACCAGGAGAAGGTAAGACCTTAGTCTCCTTTAATCTCTCCATGATTTATGCCAACGCTGGCAAAAGAGTTCTTTTATTAGGTGCGGATATTCGAAATCCAAAAATCTACGAATTTTATAGAGGAAAGGATGTAGATAAATTGGCAAAATCTGCTATGAATAAGGAAAATAAGGGATTAACAGATTTTTTGTCCAACCAATCTTTGAAACCAAAGGAAATCATTTCTTCAATATTGGTAAACGATCAGGTGATTGATATAATTTTTGCAGGTACCATACCACCTAATCCTACAGAATTATTGATGAGTGAAAGAACTAGCGAATTATTTGAAGCGGTAAGAAATAAATATGATTACATCATTGTTGATACTGCGCCAATAATGGTAGTTTCCGACACCCTACTTATAAGCGAAAATGCCGACCAGACCCTTTATGTTACAAGAGCTGGGGTTACAGGAACCAATGTAGTTGGATTTCCTATCCAATTACAAAAAGAAGGTAAGTTAAAAGGATTATCATTTATTGTAAATGGTGTAAAGTCCTCTAATTTGGGTTATGGCGGAAAGTACGGTTATGGTTATGGCACTAGTCAGAAGAAATGGTATCAAGTTTTTAGTTGAGCTTATTTATAATAAACGTTCTATTGTTATTATGTATTAAGTACACCAGATTTTTTATATGACGTTCTTTAAGTTGAATGGATTTTAAAGACTGTATATGTCTCGAATTGTGAGCATCGCTTCCCAAAAAGTCGTATAAGTTATTCTCTAACAGTTGCAAAGCTGCTTTCTTAACATCTGGACCATAATATCCCCCAAGAGATAGTAAGTTTAGCTGAAATTTTAGTCCTTGCGATTTTAATTTTTCATAATTTTTTAGGTCATTATTTAAATACTGATAGCGTTCAGGATGGGCGAACACTGGGAATATTCCCTTTTGTATAATTTTTTCAACAGATTGATTAAAATTGATACTTGGCTGTAAATATGACATTTCTATTAATACATGATTAGAATTTAAGGGTAAAACCCCATTATTGTTTAATAAATGCTCAAAATTCTCATCTATCATGTGTTCCGCTGCATAGCTTATATCAATATTGTCAATATTATTATTTTTCAGCTCTTTTTTTAGAATCTTAAAAGATTTTTTAATGGACTTAGGAGTGTTGTTATAGTAATTATGCATTATGTGAGGTGTGCATATGAACTTATTTACTCCAAATTCTCCGAAAGCTTTTATAAGTTCAATTGACTCTTCAACATTTTTTGCTCCATCATCTATTCCTGGCAAAATATGATTATGGATGTCTATAAAACCATTTAGGTGGTCAACTAAATATTCCTTTTTTGTAAAAAAACTAAACATATTTATTTTAATTGATAACAAAACTAAGTAGAATAAGCTTATGGTATCAAAAAGAATTTTGAAGACGGTATTAAACAACTAATTTTTACAAAACTTACAATAAGTATACTGTTAATACAATTGTTATGGCTTAAAGGAATCTAGTACCTTTGTATAATTAAAAATATTTATGTTATCGTATCATTTTTTTAAAAGAATAGGAGATTTTATAGCTGCGAGTATTGGTTTAATTATTTTGACTCCTATAATATCTTTAATTACTATTACTTCTATTTTTATATATAATGGTAAACCTTTTTTTTTTCAAAAACGTGCCGGATTCAAAGAAAAGGCCTTTAGAATAGTCAAATTCAAGACGATGACTAATACTGTAGACGCAAATGGAGAATTGCTGCCTGATGTTGATAGACTTAATAAGTGGGGAAGTTTCTTAAGAAAATCTTCTTTAGATGAAATTCCCCAATTATTCAATGTAATTAAAGGAGATATGAGTATTATTGGCCCAAGACCTTTAATGATAAACTATTTGCCTTATTATACTTCTGAAGAAAAGAAAAGACATGAAGTACTTCCTGGAATTACCGGTTTAGCTCAAATCAACGGAAGAAACACAATAGATTGGGACCTTAAACTCAAATATGATTGTCAATATGTAAAAAAATTGAGTTTCACCAATGATTTTAAAATACTTTGGGAAACCGTCATTAATGTGATTTCATCAAAAGATGTGATTATAGATACTTATAGTGTTGAGCCTGATTTTGATGAATATAGACAAAAACAAAGGAGGAATGAAACAGTGTAATTGTTTTTAGACAAGGATGTTTCTAACCCAATATTTTTTGAATCAATCTCTATTCTTCTAAAATTTTTAATTTAAAACAATTGGTTTTGGAGTTAACAGAGAAGCTATAAAATTGAAAACCTTGACTATATAGTTTTTGGAATTACCATTACTCTTTCTTTAAAGCGATAGAACACGGTTGTATCATCTTTTATGCTTTTATCTACAAGCATACCAGCTTGTATAATATTATTGTTGCCAATTTCAATGCCTGGTAGCGTAAAAGAACGAATGCCAAAGGAGTTATTATTACCAATTTTTGTAGTCCCGCCTAAGCTAACGTCAGAAAAAAAGTTATTATCACCCAAAACACAATCATGGCTTATGGAGCAATAAGATATCATTAAGTTATAATTTCCTATTGTCGCATATTTTTCAATCATGCAGAAAGGACCTAGAATATTACCTTCTCCAATATTCAATTCTTTTGGCTTTATAACATTATGATGAAAAAAACTACCAATTTTGGCATTTTTACTTTTAAGCTTTTCAATCATTTTTTTTCTAAAGCTAATATCCATAACCGCCAATAATACTTCTTCATTTGGTTTTGGTTCATAGGAATCAATATCGCAAAGGACAGGTGCTTTAAAATTGTATCGATCATAGTTGTCTTTAATATGATTTGCATAATCTATATAGCCTAAAATATGTATTCTTTCACTTTCTTGTACTTTCAGATTGTTGTCTTCTATATAAAAAGTTATTTCTGATGCACAACCTCCAGTACCTAAAATAATTACATTTCTCATTTTGAGTTTTTTTGCGGTTTTCTTGAAAGAATTTAGTTTCTATTATTTACTTTTTATATGAGCAGTTTTCAAAATTTAATGGTGATATAAAAGTGATTAACGTAAAATTAACACTGCTTTTAAATTACATTTTACTTTCAATAAGCTTTTTTAAACCTAATATGGTTTCGGAGTTTTTCACTTCTTCAGCTGACACTGCCGCATCATAGTTTGAATAAGAAAAAGCAATAATTGATAGTACAGTAAGTGAATCCCATGCGTCAAAAGCTGCAAGTTCATTATGGAGTTCAACATGTTCCACTTCTAGGATTTCAGCGATGGATTCATTAAATTTTTCCATATTTTATTTAATAAGCGATATTTAGTTAGTTGTTTTTTTGAGGTATAATTTCTTGCAAAGCTTTACGGTCTATTTTCCCATTTTGGGTAAGTGGAAGCTTTTGTAAAATATGAAATTTTCGTGGAATCATGTAATGAGGTATATTTTTTTTCAATTCTGTTTTACATTGCTCTATTAGGTTTTGGTTATTTTTAATTTCACCTTCAAATACTAAAAAAGCGTGTAGTTGTTTGTTTTTAAGCAATACTGCATTTCCTAAAACCCCATTTTGCTTACTTAAACATTGTTCTATTTCCCCTAAATCTATCCGATATCCGTTAAGTTTAATCTGGTTGTCTTCTCGACCAAATAAATGCAGAATTCCCTCATTAGTCCAACTACCAATATCTCCAGTTTTATATAGTTTAAGGTTTTCCAATG
>CAYTRI010000003.1:0-5444 GCA_964440105.1 uncultured Flavobacteriaceae bacterium | reverse complement strand
TCATTAGTCCAACTACCAATATCTCCAGTTTTATATAGTTTAAGGTTTTCCAATGGTTTTAAGTGGTCATTAGTAAATACTTCTTTTGTTTTGTCTAAATCACCAATATAACCTCTTCCAACACCAACTCCTGATACATATACTTGACCTTTAGTTCCTATAGGTGCAAGTTGACCAAATGAATCAACAACATAAATATTTAAGTTTTGTATCGTCTTTCCTACTGGTACAATACCACCTTTAGGTGTTTCATGCATAAAATGATGGGTAATATCATCAGATGCTTCAGTTGGACCATACGCATTAACCAATGGTATTTTAAAAAAATTGAACCATTTAGTGACCAATCCAATTTTTAGTGGCTCTCCAGTTACTAATAGATATTTTATGTTGTTAAAAGTTGTACTGTTTGGTTTGCTTAGCTGAAGAACTATTTTCATGTAGGAAGGGACCAACTCTAGTATAGTAATCTTGTCTTTTTTAACTTCATTTAAAAAGCTAATAATATCTAGAATTAAATCATCAGAATAGATTACCGTTTTTGCACCAACTAATAATCCTGAAATAAGCTGCCAAACAGAAATGTCAAAACTCTGTGAAGAATTCTGAGCAATAATATCGGTATTAACTAAATTTAAATCATTCACTTTAGAAAATAAGTGATTTAGCATTCCTTTATGCTCAATCATTGCCCCTTTTGGCTCTCCTGTTGAACCTGAAGTAAAAATAATGTATGCAAGGTTGTCAGGTTTTAACCTAACCAAAGGATTTTCCTCTTCAGATATATTTTTTAAAAGTATGTCTAGATTAATTAATGTTGGTTTATTTTCCTCTTTTTGGATTACTGGAAAAAGGGTTTCCTCATTTTTATCATCAACAATTATAAACTTAGCTTTGGTTTTTTGAATAATGGTATTCTTTCTGCTATCAGGCCAATCTGGTCTAACAGGCACATATACTCCACCTGCTTTCATTATTCCAAGAACAGCTGCCATCCACAGGTGATTTCTTTCCATCACAACTACAACAGAATCTTCTATATTTATATTATTTTCAATTAGGTAGTTAGCAAGCTTATTGGTATAATTATTTAATTCATCGTATGTAAATTCAATATTTTCATATTTAACTGCAATTGAATTAGGAAAATTTAGAACCTGTTCTTCAAATAAATCAATAAAAGTTTTTTCAATTGGAAATGTAACTTTATTATTATTAAATCCTTCTAATAATTGCTCCCTTTCGTTTTTAGATAATATTGACTGTTCTTGATGCTCTGCCATCCCATTACTAGCCATTAATTTTAAAGTGTTAATGTAATAGCTACAAATGATATTTATTTGTTCGTTAGAAAATTCATTAGCGTTGTACTCAATACTTAACATTAAAGTCTTAGTGTCGATTTGGTAAGAAAAATTAGTTGCAAAAGCAAAGTCTAATTTTTCACCTGTCTTTTTGTTTAACTCACTTAATTCATTGGAAACTAAATATTTGCTAGAATTAGAAAAACTGAAAGTAGTTTCAAAAAGCTTTTTACTTAATTTGAGTCCTTGTTTTAAATCTGTCAAATAAAAATTTAGAAATGGAAAAATTTCTTTTTCTTCGCGCTCAATTTTCTGTATTAATTCAACCCAGCTTCCTTGTTCGCAGAACACTCTAAGTGGTAAGGTGTTTTTAAATTCACCATCTTCATTTTTTGCTGTTATTTCGTACCCTGTAGTTATATCTATATTTCCAGAAAGAACACTTAAAACTTTGCAATGAGATGCTAATAAAACAGATTTTAAAGATGTTTTTATTCTACCATTTAAATTAATAAGATTAGCAGTTAATTCTTCAGGAAGTTTAGTGTTTACAGTTGATATGGCTGATAGTTTTGCATTACTCCATCTAGGAATATCCGTGAAAATGCTATTATTTAATTTTTCATCCCAAAATTTTAAGGCTTCTTTTGGTTTTTTGCTTTCTGTTCGCAATGATGTACTATCCATGGTGGTTTTGAAATCTTTTAATCTAAATCAGTTCCTATTCCAAGTTCTTCAGCTTTTGTGTAATAATGTTGTGATATAGCCATATCAAAAACTGCCATTCCCATAGGGTTGAACATTATAATTTTGTTATCGATATCCGTTAGTTTAGATTCAAAATCATCATAAATATTAAAAACATCTTCTTTTTGAAGACCATGCTCAAGATGCATAAGTTCAACATCTGTATTTTCTCTACATATTTCTTCCCAGTCGTCAACTATCATTACATCTACCGTTTTCATAAATTCAGGACAGTAATCTCGCAGCGAAACATTTAAATGTAATGTGCCTTTTCTACCTGGAGTATTAATGTATCTATCTTTAGATACGGTACACGTCATCACAATATCAGAATTATTGACAATTTCTTCCCAACTATTTACAATTGTGACTTTATTTCTATATTCTTCAGGAATTTCAGAAAGGTCTATTTTTCTTTTGTCAAAAAGATAAACGTTTTCTACTCTATCCTTATCTAAATTTATACTTAAATCTAGATGTAGTTTACCTATTGGGCCAAACCCAATAATACCAATATTAAATTTTTTTGTTGTTTTAGCGAAATATTTTTTTAGCATTAAGCCAGACACAGATGCTGTTCTTATTCCACTAATAAGTCCTGAGTTTATAATGCAATATGGTTTTCCAGTATTTACTTCATTAAGAATGACAACAGCATTTGCCCTTTTTTCATTTTTCTTAATATTATCAGGAAAACTAGCAATCCATTTAATGCCAGCACTTGCATTTTCACCTCCTATATAAGCTGGCATTGCAATAATTCTATTATATGGTTTGCCATAGCGCAAATATGGTTTTACAGGTTGCGAAAAATTTGCTTCTTTTAGTTGTTCAACTGAAGTTTCAATTACCGAAACAGTGCGTTCCCAATCTATACCAATTTTGGTTAACGCAGTTTCATTAAGATATTTCATATTAAGTGGTAGTTTACTTTGATTATAAATATTTAGTATTAGTAGTTATTCACATATGAAGTCCCTCTATCTGGGCAAATCATCATAATTTTAGCATCTTTATATTTATGCCTTTTTAAAATAGTTTGGGCAGCTGCATAGGTTGCTCCGGAAGATGCTCCAGCAAATATCGCATTTTCACGTGCCAATTTTTTACAGTGGTCTATGATGTCTTTTTCTTCAAAAATCATTACTTCATCAACACTACCATAATTATCTATAAAGTCTGATTTTCTACTTGAGCCTAATCCAGATAATTTCCTTTTTTGTGGTTTATTTTCAAATACCATAGAACCTTTAACATCAACGGCCACAACCTTAATTTTAGGAAAATATTTTTTAATTTCTTTGGAGATTCCTGTAATCGTTCCACCAGTGCTTACTGCAACCACAATATAGTCTAGTGTGTCAACTTGGTCGTAAATTTCTTTAGCCAAATTTTTATATCCCATCCAATTGTAATTATTTTTATATTGATTAGGATGAAAGATATTTTTATGTTTCGCTTTATAATTTTCTACAGTTTCTAATCTACTTAATAGATAGCCTCCAGTAATATCTCTTTCAGTAACCTCTATGATGTCTTCACATAAAAACTCTAGTACCTTTCTATTAATTTCGGCAATATTTGGGTCAATAACTGGTATAAATTTTAAGCCTAATGCTAATGAAAATTGTGCTAGAGAAACTCCAAAATTCCCAGAGGTAGATTCAATGATAGTGTCTCCTATTTTTATTAAGTTTTTTTCAATTGCGTTGCTCAAGATAGAAAGAGTTGCACGGTCTTTTGTACTACCAGAGAAATTTGAATATTCCAGCTTTGCTATTATGCCTTCGCTTTCTCCTGTAAAAGATATTATGGGAGTATTGCCAATTAAATGTGATACGTTCTCTAGCTTTTCAGCCAAACAATGATTAGACTCTTTTAATACTCTAGGGGAATTCAGTTGCATAATATTTTTTCTTTACAAGAAAAATTCTAATTTGTAATGCAAAATAAATTGTTAAAAATCATTAATGAAATTCTTATCGCTAAACAATCACTTATTATAGATTAACAACATTAGTTAGAATTAGTAGTTTACCTATGGCTATGAATGATAAGCCTACTAATAGCAATCTAATTTTATTTATTATTACTAAACTATTTAATTAATAAGACACTAATTTTTCACTTTTGTCACCAAATAACGGAGCTTAACAAGCTTTTATTATGAAGAGTTATTATTTTTCGATACATTACCTAAAAAACCCTTATTTTATATATGCTTAGAGGCTAAAGGTGTGAAAATATTCCCACGCAAAACTTTAACATTTTAAAGGTTTCAAATTTGTTCGATTTTGATGTAAAATGACCAATTTTCGAAAAAATCGTTTTTTCTTAATTTGAATAAATTGGGAGTTGGCAAGATAAAGGCATGGAGCATCTTTTTGTGGTTTATGCTTTTATATGCGGTTTTTAGGAGGTTGGAAAACCCAGAAGATTTTCAACTTCCGCAGGAACATGGCTTTGATTGATAGAGGCTTTTTAAGTGTTACTTGATACCAGTAACAAGTGTAAAGATTTGCTATGGTTTAAAATTTATATTGAACTAGTTTCCGTCGGTAATGGATGAACATTAATCTAGAGAAGTATAAAGGTCTATTCTGATATGATTTACCTATGTATGTTTTAGTACAGCGGTGCATAGATAAGAAACAGCTATCAATATAGAGATGATTCACATTATTTCAATAATCTTACTAGTTATTCGAGTTTACAGCCAAAATTTGGTAACGTTCTCGAAAATAACTAAAGCTGGATTTATCTACATATATTTAAGACTGCCTTGCCAAAGAAGTGATGGCTTTATGACGATTATACCTCCTCGATATATTGCATAAGGTAAATTGTCTATTCAACTTTATGTTGATAAATTATTTAATTTTTTGGATAGGGAGTACTACGTTGGGGGTATGCTGTAGCAAAATTTCATGGAGCTTCACACCAGCAAATTCAAAAAGAATAATTACAACAACAAAAATTTCCTTTACTGCCGATAGGAGCGGGGTACTAGGTATACCTAATATAACTTACAATGAGATTTTCTGCCTAAAGCCAGCAACAAATTTCAATTCCATACCCGCTTTTATTGTGTATACAAATTCCTATATTTGCGTATATAAAATATTTGTAACTAGGGTTACACACTTATTTTCCATCATAAGGAAGACATCGGGAAAATAGGTTTTTTTCTTACGGAAACTCCGTATACCTTAATTAGCTTTAGCTAACTGGTATACGGAGTTTTTATGTATTAATTCTATAAACAAGCACACCTATGGCAACAGTAATACAATTAAAAGAAATAAAATCTTTGTTAAAAAACATAGATCTTGTAGCTGAAATGAAAGAAGGTTTCATTCAATATAGCAACGGAAATACGGTGGTTCCTCCGGT
>CAYTRI010000002.1:41538-48366 GCA_964440105.1 uncultured Flavobacteriaceae bacterium | reverse complement strand
TCAACATCACTATGAATATAGCGACATCGAACATCTATACGAGACAAGTATTTAGTCAATTCTTCAGCCATACGTTTAGTAAGTGTAGTAACCAAGGTTCGCTCATCTAACTCCACACGTTTTTGAATTTCTTCAATTAAATCATCGATTTGATTTATACTTGGCCTAACTTCAATTATGGGATCTAGTAAGCCAGTAGGCCTTATAACTTGTTCTACATAAATACCTTCACTTAATTGCAGTTCGTAATCTGCAGGCGTAGCACTTACGTAGACAGCTTGGTTTTGTAGTGCTTCAAACTCTTCAAACTTTAAAGGTCTATTATCCATTGCAGCAGGCAATCGAAAACCATATTCAACCAAATTTTCTTTTCTTGAACGGTCACCACCGTACATAGCATGTACTTGAGGTATAGTTACGTGACTTTCGTCAATAACCATCAAATAATCATCTGGAAAATAATCTAACAAACAGAAAGGTCTCGTTCCTGGATCTCTACCATCTAAATACCTAGAATAATTTTCTATACCAGAACAGTAGCCCAACTCTCTAATCATTTCTAAATCAAAATTGGTTCGCTCCTCTAAGCGTTTAGCTTCAAGTGGCCGGGCTATATCTTTAAAATAATCTATCTGCTTAACCAAATCATCTTGAATGTCATGAATCGCATTTTGCAATACATCTGGTGATGTCACAAACATGTTAGCAGGGTAAATATTTAGATTTTCATAAATCTCAATGACTTTATTATTAAAAGGATCTAAAGCCTCAATTTCTTCAATTTCATCTCCAAAAAAATGAATTCGAAAAGCATGGTCGGCGTAACCCGGAAATACATCTACAACATCGCCCTTTACTCTAAAATTTCCATTTCTAAAATCTGCTGTTGTACGTGAGTATAGACTTTGAACCAATTGATGTAAGAATTTGGTTCTGGAAATAACTTGATCTCTATGAATAGAAATAACATTTTTTTGAAACTCCACTGGATTCCCAATTCCATATAAACAAGATACCGATGCTACCACCAAAACATCACGCCTTCCTGATAACAAAGATGAGGTAGTACTTAAACGCAGCTTTTCAATATCTTCATTTATAGATAAATCTTTTTCTATATAAGTACCACTTGTTGGAATATAGGCCTCAGGTTGATAGTAATCATAATAAGAAACAAAGTATTCAATAGCATTCTCAGGAAAAAATTGTTTAAACTCCGAGTATAATTGGGCAGCTAATGTTTTATTGTGTGCTAAAACTAATGTAGGGCGCTGCACTTCTTCAACAAGATTGGCAACTGTAAAGGTTTTACCTGATCCTGTAACCCCTAATAAAGTTTGATGTTTGTCTTTTGCACGAACTCCATCAGCAAGCTGTTTTATGGCGCCGGGTTGGTCGCCGGTTGGTTTAAAATCTGAAACTACTTTAAACTTCATGGTGTAAAAATACTAAAGGACTAAGTAATATAAAGAAGTAAAATAGACTATCTCTTAAGTGTAAAAAAACCTTTTATTTCTCGTTGGGTATCATCTATCGCCTTAAACCAATAACCGCCTGTGGGTAATGGTTTTCCATTAAAATTACCATCCCATCCTTGAGAATCTTGAGTAATTTGCTTTAAAAAAGTACCATAGCGGTCATAAATTCTAATGCTGTTTAAAACAATTCTATCTCCAGTAGCAGGTTGGGCAAACTGCCAAAAGTCATTAATTAAATCCCCATTTGGAGAGAAAAATTTAGGAAAGCCTTCAATCGTTAAATCTTGCATAAAAGTATCTTCTGCGATTCCGCAACCATTTTTGTCGCGAACATATAAAGTATGTGTTCCAGGAGTAACTGCATTAAATGTATTGTTGTCTTGATAAGGGCCAGTACTATCGTCAATTGCATATTCATAATCGCCATTACCACTTACTTCAACTATTATTTGTAAACCAAGAGCAGTATCTAAAATACGTAGATTGTTAATGGTTGCTATTTCTGATGAAACGACTTCAAAATCAAATAGGGTAGGACATTCAATTGTGCTACCAGATTGTGAAACCGTAGTATAGGCTTCTAAACGATAATCTCCATTTTGCGTAATGCTTATGGTGTTATCTTCAACAAGCAAAGTTTCAGCACCTAGATTGTTTAAAGCGTACCATCTGTATCCTTCTGCACCAGCAGGAGCGGTAAGCTCCAATGCTCCTTCGTTTTCACAAAAAGCAAAGACACTATCAAATATTAAGTCTGGATTCAGTGTAACAAGCTCTCCCGTAAAAGGGTCAAAATAAGGGCCACAACCCAGTTGCGTAGAAAATGACTCTTGTATACAGCCAATAGCCTCTCCTGTGCTATTAAAGGGAATAATTGTAATAAAGAACGTCCTATTTGGCTCAAAGTCAAGTACAAAAGTAGAGTTAGTAAAAAAAGCGGTATTATCTAGAATATTTGTTTCTGTTGGACTAGTGCCAATAGTTACCCTGTACCCAGTAGCTCCAGGAACTTCTTGCCACTCAATTAAAGGAGTAAGAGGAACATTGATATCTCCATTAGCAGGAGAAATAAGGCTGGTACACCCAGGTAAGGTAGCTAAAGCTCCAGTAGTAAAGCTAATTTCCATACAATTTGAAGCAATTCCGTTTCCATTTGCTGGGATTACTTGCACATAGATTAAGGTGCTTGCTGGTAACTCTCCTGGGGGATTAAAACTTAAGGTAGTAACATTTGTATCAGTAATATCTCCTAGACCAGGAGCAGTGCCAATAATAATATCATAATCCGTAGCTCTTGAGGCATAATTCCATAAAATATTGGTGAATACGCTTACACCGACTTCACCATCCACAATATTAGAAATAATTGTACAATCTGGAGTAGTAGTTACATCTTCAGTTTCAAAGCTTTCTGAAGAGCATGTTATATTGGGTTGATTTAGAAAGAAAAGACTTATTGTTACAAAAATTCGAGAGTTTTCAGGCAAGCCTACAGGTGGTGTAAAACTAGTAGCACTACCCACGTTTCTTTGGTTTATAATATCTGTGCCGCCATCTGTAGTACCTATAGATATTATATATCCGGTAACACCTGTAACATCTTGCCATGTAATTGTGGCATCAACAGCCACGTTGATATCCCCGTCTTGAGGACTAATCAATAGGGGACAGCTTTGACTATAGATTTGAGCAAAGCCAAATAGCAATATGGTAAATAGCAATTTTTTTAACATTTGATAAAAATCAAACAATTTAATTTACAAAAAATAATAGCTCACGTCATCTTTTTAACGCGAAATGACCTTTGAATATCCTTCCATCTTCTAATACAGTTTTAAACCAATAATCTGCTTCAGGCAAAGTTGTACTGTTATAAGTGCCATCCCAACCCGATGAATTTGCATCAAAAGCTGCTACTAAATTCCCATATCGATTAAAAATAGAAATAGTGCTATTAGGTTGAAATTCTGAATTTAAACCTATTAACTGCCATGAATCATGAACGCCATCCCCATTTGGAGTAAAAAATTTGGGATAACCAACTACAGAAATTAAATCTTCAGTAATACCGCAATCATTTTTATCTCTTACATATATCGTGTAAATTCCAGGAAAAACATCATTAAAAATATTTGAATCTTGGTAATTTATTCCATCTGTAGAAAACTCATAATCTCCATCTCCAGAAACTAATATTTCCACTGTATTGTTCTCAGAGAAGTCTTGGATATTAACCTCATCAATAACAGCTCTGTTTGAAGGTATAACCTCAAAACGTTTAGTATTTGTGCATATATAGGTTTCTCCTATAACATAACTATAGCCTACTTCCAATTCATAAACGCCAGTACCTGTTAATTCTAATTCATTAGTATCACTTAATTCTAAAGTAGCGTTTGCATTTAATTGAGTCCAACGATAAAAATCAAAACCTTCAGGGGCAAATATTGTAATGGGAGGACCATCTGTACAAAATAAAATTTTATCAGGATAATCCAATCTAGGGGTTGGATTAACAACCAAAGTAATTTCTAAAACATTTACGCATTGATTATCATTTTCTATTCGTGCAAAAATTGTTGTCGGCTCACTTGTATATGAAGCTGAAATTGGTTCTATTTCCAAAGTGGCATTCTGCCTATTCTTATAAAATGAAACTTCGAAATTTTCTAAAGTATTGGGTTCAATGGCTTCTAAAAGATTAAAATTACCATTAAGAATTAAATCCTCTGGATTCTTATCACAAACATAAATTGTTCTTTGACTATTAGCATCAGTTAGGGTTGGAATAACTTCTAGATTAAGTTCACCAACACTTTCACAACCATATTCATTTACCTTCTTATAATAAATAGTAGTATTAAATGGTGTAGTATTTAAATAACCAATGGTTTCTTGAATAAAATTACCATTCTCACTATCAGTAAAAGTTTCGTAGAATAAATAAGAATTATCGTCCGTAATAATTTGTTCTAAATTAAAGATGGTAATACCATCTTGAGAATTAACTTCATCTAAATCGCATTGCGTAAGTTCAATTGTTGGAGTTTCGGGCAACTCATTGATTGAGATAAGTGCTTCGCCTATAATTGGACATGTATTAATATCTGGTAAAATAATTTCAAGACTATACCTGCCTGCATCTCCAATAACTGCAGGGTCTATTTCTAATATAGCACTAGAATTGGTAAGTGCTGCGCCATCTTTTTCCCAGTTATAAGTAGCTCCAACTATTTCCTCAGCTTGGAGTATAAAATTTTCTCCTACACAAATAGTTAAGGTATTGCTTTTAGTGCCATCCGCATTTTGTATTAGAGAAGTTTTATCAAAAAATGATTGAATAAAAGGGGGTAGGCCTTGTGTTCCATTTCTTCCATTTAAATTTATAGCATTATGCTGATAGTTGGCAGCAGCTCCAGCTTCATCTGGGTTTTGTATAATCCCTAAGAATGATGTGCCATTAAAATAGTTTTCTGCAATGGTTCTATAGATTCTACCGTCTGAACCTAATTGTAATGCTCCTCTGTAAATCGGTCTTTCATCAATGATAATTTGTGAAGCTTCAATATCGCTTGCTAAAACATCAAATTGTACTAATGAGGAAGAATGAATTCCAGATTCGCCAGCTGGTTGGTTATTAGATGAATGTATATACAGATATTGCTGGTTTGGTGAAAACTCTACTCCATATGCAAAAGGATTTTCCCCTTCAATTTCAAGGGTTAATTGATTTGATACAATTCCAGTATCCTTATCAAAATCATATAAATATAGACCATCAAAAGAATTAGCACTTGCTAATTTAGTGCCTTCAGCATTGAACTTCATATACCCTCTGGGGTCACCGATGGTAAGCTCAAACTCGCTTCTAACAGACGTTAATTCTACACCTAGGGTATTTATTTCAAAAGCATGGTATGTGTTAAAAGCACCAAGGCTTCCATTTTCTGTAGAAAATGCCATTACCCAAATAGATTGGTCAAAACAATCTTTAACTACTGCGGTTATCTTTTCAGAACAACTGTCTAAAAGTCTAATATTTTTTTCTACAACTGCTCCATTGCCATCATTTAAGGACATATCTACAAGTGAATAGTTAAGTCCCCTGTCAGGATCACCTTCAGATACGGAAGTATCTACAGTAAAAATGTATAGTTTACCTGGGTCTTCTGGTTTAGGTACAATAATGGCTGATTGTGTACTAGAAGGGTCTCCATAAAGACCATTTCCATTATCCATTATCTGATGGGTTCTATTATAAACGGTGATGCCATCTGTATAGAACAATAAACCTCCAAAGCTATCGGATATGGAGGCACAACCCTCAAAAGTGTTTATTTGCCCATTGGTTAGGGGCTGAACAGTACCATCATTTTGAAATTGCAATCCAGCTCTTTCTCCAAAATACCAATTAGAAGTTTCTCCCTGAGCTGCTAGCAGTAAAGGGAAAAATAGTAATAGGAATGACCATTTACTTTTTTGAAACATTTTTGATGTATATGCAAAGAGCAATATACTACAAATCTCTTTTCTTTAGTAAAGCATAGGATAAATAGATAAAAATGGCAGTCCAAGCGAGGACAATGACTACTTCATACCAATGTACTCCATAATTTAAGGTAATTGTTTCTCCAACTTGGTCTGCAACGGTTTGTACGGCTTCTAAACGCGTAACAGGTTCCTTAATAAGATTAAACATGGACTGTAACGGAAAAAACCCCATAATTGTCTCAGTTGTATCCGCATCAAATAATTTCCATCTAATAAGTCCTCTTGTAATTCCTTCTAAAATCTGCCAAATAATTAAAAAACCTAATGCAAAAGCAGATCGCTTAACAAAAATTCCTAGAAAAAGACAGAAAGAAAAGAAGCCCATTAATTTTACAAAAAAGGCAAATACAAATTCTAAGTCTGAAAATATAATAGATAATTCATTAAAATCGGAATATACTAGGCCTAGAATAAGAGATACCACAAATACAAATACCGTAGAAATAGCAGAAAATGTTAAGACAGTTAAAAACTTAGAAAGAATAAACTCTTTCTTAGATAGCCCATCAATTAAATTCTGCTTTATAGTCTTATTGCTGTATTCATTGGCCATCATAGATACAATGATAATAGCTAAGAACAATTTAAAAAAGGCAGTAATAAAGGTGTTAAAGTGCCAGATATAAGGAAAATTGAAAATCCCTATTTCTGCTAAATGAAACTTTATTGGGCCTATATCAAACTTGATTGCAGCAACTAATGCAATTGATGTTAGCAGGAAAAAATAGGAAATAATTAAAACCTTACTTGCTCGGTTGTTCCAGAGTTTTATAAATTCTATTTGTAATAATCGTACCAT
>CAYTRI010000002.1:22624-41438 GCA_964440105.1 uncultured Flavobacteriaceae bacterium | reverse complement strand
GTAAGGTTGTTTACAGTTAGTATTGTATCCAAAGTGGAATTGTTTTTTGGTTGATATACTAACTTGACGACTATTAGATGGAATTGTTACAATATACACTCAAAAGATTTTCTAAGTTTAATATTCATTATTGAGAATAGTGAAACACAAAAGCCCCAATCAGTAAATACGATTGAGGCTTTTGTGTTAATTTTAAATTATGATTTATCTGTATAGAGTAAAGTGTCCAACCATTTCGCGCTGGTCATTTTCTCCATTTAATTTTATCAGGTACCAATAGTCACCTGTTGGTAAATCATAATCTTGATAAAGACCATCCCAACCTTCTTCATTGTCTTCAAGTTCATAAACTTGTCTACCATATCTATCATAAATCTTAATAAAGATATTAGGGAATTGTTCAATGTTTCTTGGTAACCAGTAGTCGTTGAGGTCATCTCCATCTGGTGTAAAGAATGTGGGAATTTCAATATCTATAAATTCCATAAAAATGTCTGTAGCTGTTTCACAACCATTTTCATCTACTACCCTAACGGTATAGGTATCAGTTTCAGTGATGTAGAATTTATTATCATCTCCATTGTCAACATCATTAAAGAAATAGGTGTAACCTTCTCTACCTCCTTCAGCAAGGGCAGTTATTTCATTAATGTCTTGCTGCTCTGCAATTAATTGAAGTGGTAAAAATTCTTCTATAGTAAATTCAAAAGTATTTATACACCCATTACTATGAAGTACCGTTATGTAATGATCTCCACCACTTAAGTCATTAAATGTAGATTGTAATACCATTTCATTTGTATCAGCTGTATCTAATCCAAAAAGTAAATCATCAATGATTGTCTGATCTTCAAATGAAAGACCTATTGTATTTGTTGCTTGGATTGAACTACAAGAGTATTCAACTAAAATTTCTGCGGCCAGATTAACTCCAGAATTTATTTCAAAAACTTCGTTGTATTCGCAACCGTTGGCATCTCTAACAAAGACCACATGTGTTCCACTTGGCAGATTACTATAATCAAATACATCTTGTACAAAATCAGCATCATTATTACTATTTAGCGCAGTAAAGTATGGAGCTGTGCCACCACTTATTTCTAGACTTATTGTTCCATCTTCACTTTCAAAACAGATTTCATCAGTAACTGTTGCTACAGCACTTATTTCTGTAGGAGCGATAAGGTTAAATTCTATTAATTCAAAACAACCATTGCTGTCCTGTGCTATCACATCATAATTTCCTGGCGCCAATTCAGTAAAACTATTTTCATCACTAAATTGATTTAGATTTGGCGAAATAGCGAATTGATAATCTCCGGAACCTCCTTGTGCATTAATTACGATACTTCCATCATTAGCTCCACTACAGTTTATTTCTGTAATATCAGATGTTACCATTAAAGGTGTAGGTTCTTCAATTCTAATTTCTTGTGATAAGGTTTGGCAATCTCCACTCTGTACATGTACAAAGTAGCTTCCTTGAGATAAATTTGAAAAGATACCTGAAGCTTGGTATGGTCTAACTTCGTTTAACAATCCAGTATCTGCGAATAAACCATATTGGTAGTTTCCTAGTCCGCCATCTGCTCTAACTTCAATTAATGCAGTGCTTTCGCCATTACAATTAACAGAAGCGCCAGTTGTATTCAATTCTAGCGTTAACGCTTCTATTGGGTTTACTACCACACCATTAGAAATGGTAGAAATACAATTGAAATTATCTCTTATATAATATTGATAGTTTCCGGCTGTTACGTTTTGGAACACATGGGTATTTGGCCCATTTGTAGTATTCATGGCGTTAAAGTTAACTCCATCTGTACTCCACATATATGGTGCTGTTCCTCCCGATGCAACTAATTCTAACTCCGCTCCATTTGAGCAACTTAATGAAGCCGTAGTAACTAAAATACCATTTGTTTCGGTAGGTTCTTCAATCTCAACAATAGTTGATTCAAAAGTACAGTTCATAGCATCAGTTACGCTAATGTTATAAAAACCAGCTCCTAAGTTATTAAATGAAGGAGACGTTTGCGAGCTCGTACTTTGCAGTAAAGTACTTCCTGCGTTATCATCATATTTGTTTAACACAAAGCTATAGGTTGATGTTACATTTCTTGGATTAAGGCTTATAGAAACTGAAGCATCCGTGTCACCCTGGCAAACAATAGCTGTATTGGATATTGTTCCTGAAATAGGATCTGGAACTAATAATTCGAAACTATTTGCGAAGTTAACCGTACAACTTAAAGCATCGGTTACCGAAATACTATATGCAGCTGGGGTTAAATCGCTAAAAATATGTCCATTAACGTTGGTAACAGTAACCGGAGTTCCAGTTGTATTATTTGTTAATGTAATACTATATGGCGCCTGACCACCAAGAGGGCTAATAGTAGCACTACCTTGGTCATTACTACAACCAACATCAGTTACGTTTAAGGTATCTAATGTAATTGGAGCACTTGGCGTAGTAATGGTAACAGACCTTTCTTGCTCACATTCTGGATGAACAACTTGTACAACACGTATTAAGAAAGTGCCCGCAGCTACTGGAATAGCAGCGGTTGTTCCTGAACCTGTAAAGGTACCTTCGTCATCAGTTCTTGTAGTAGAAGAACCGTCTGTATTTAAAATTTCCCACTCGTAAACTCCAGTATATGAAGCGTCTGAGAAAACTAATTCTATACTACCTTCATCACCATAACAAACAGCATCTGCTAATTTAGTAACGGTGACATTAAAAGTATTAGGGTCTGCAACAGTATGGCTAACGGTTGCTTTACAATTGGTACTTAGATTAGTAACTTCAAAAGTATAAGAGTCAGGTTGTAAATCTGTAAATGTATTTGATGTTTGAACCGTTCCAGATGGGAGCATTCTAAATTCATAATTAGTAGGGTTTGAAGCATAATTGGTAATACTGCTAACAATGTCAATACTAATATCTTCACCTAAATTAGAACAGCTAATAGCATCATCTATTTGAATATTTAGCATACCCAAGCTATCGAACGGATTAATTATAGCAGTAGTAGTAGCGCTACATCCATTTTGGTCATAAATGTTAATGGTATAGCTACCTCCATCAAAATCGGCACTAGAAAAGCTATTACTAGCACTAGATTGTACTGTTACAGGAGCTTCAATAGCCACTGTATTAGGGTCGTCTTCTTCGATAAATACATAAGTGTAAGTCCCAGAACCACCAGTAACACCAGTTATAGTTATACTAGCATTATTCTCATCATTACCAGTTGTACATTCAAAATCAGTTGTGTTTACGGTAAAGTTTGCTATTACCTCGGGTTGCGTAATTACTTGTGTAGTTTCAGTAAAACATCCGTTAGCAGCAGTTACTCTAATGGTGTAGGTAATACCAGTAGTAGTACCTTCTAATCCAGAAAAAGTTGCAGAAGTAGGCGTACCAGTTCCTGTTATCGGGAAGGTAGCAGAGCTACCAGAACCAGTTACAATTTCAAATGTATATGGTCCAATACCATTATCCGGATTAGCGCTTACGGTAATAGTTCCATCATCTGCAGTATTACAAGTAACGTTAGTAAAATCTGTAATGTCAATATTGGGTAAAATTGGATTTTCTAAAGTTTGTGTAATTGTAGTTTGACAGTTATCACTAGTCCCTGTATCAATTACCGTGAAGGTATAGGTATCCATAGCTAAATTGGTAAATATCCCTGTAGCACTTGTATCATCTGCAGGGTCAGTTGGAGCTGTTGCAGAGTTTCTCACTTCATAGTTAAAAGTACCCGAACCTCCTGTTTGTGTAATGGTAATATCACCACCAGAGTTACAATCTACAGGTTTTACGATATCTGCATTAGGCGCAACCACCTCATAAAGGGTAACAGCGGTAGTTGTAAAGCTACAATCCCATTGGTCCGTAACTTGTACGGTATAATCCCCAGCACCAAGACCACTAAAAGTTGTTGTGTTTTGTGGTGCTCTTATAGCTGTACCATTAAGCAATAGCTGGTAGGTATAGTTACTACCTTGTCCACCCGTTACAGCAGTTACTTGCACTTCTCCAGAGAAGTCAGTACAATTATCTTGATTTATTTGTAGGGTAGCATTAATCGCTTCTGGATTGTATAGTGTTACATTAGGTAATTGTACCATACATTCTCTTTGGTCCATAATCCAAACTTGGTAATCTAAACCAGCAGGCATAGCGGCTCCAGCAAGCGTAGTAAATCTTGGATTGCTTTCAAAATCAGTTGCCGTAGGAGCAGGGGCAGTTGCAAGGGCAACAAAGTATTCATAACCAGACCATCCGCCTTGTGGGTTCGTAATTTCAATAACACCATCGCCAAGGTTACATGTTGCTTGTTCTATGGTAGTACTAGCCGTTAAAGCTGCACTAGGACCAGCGATAGCAAACAATTGCGACACGGAACAATCTGGGTTACTATCTTGTGTAATTTCAATACGATATTCCCCAGCAGGTATAGCAAATGGCGTAGTAGGGCCAACATTGGCAGAAGTGCCGTTAGCTGCTGTAATGATGGTGTCATCACCAGTAGCAATAGTTCCTTGAGAGTTGTAAATTTGCCAGCTAAATCCGTTTGTATATGTATTTACGGGGTCATTAATGGTAAAGCTAACCGTACCGTCCGTACCATGACAAACCACATCGGTTGTTGTAGCAGTAACTTCTACATTGTTGGGTTCTAACACGGTGTGTTGTGCAGGTAATATACAATTGGTGTTTATATTTCTTACTTCAAAGTTATGAGTACCTACTGGTAGGTCAATAAATGTATTTGCAGCAGCAAATACCCCAGCAGGAAGTATTCTAAATTCATAATTAGCCAGTCCAGCAGGTGTACTAGTATCTGTGGTAGTACCTACAGCATTCAGTGTAATATCTTCCCCACCATTGGTACAAGAAATAGTTTGGTCTACTGTAACACTAGTGGATACTAACTGGTCGTAAGGATTAATTACAGCAGTTTGTGTTTGCGGACAATCATTTTGATCGAAAACAGTAACGGTATAGGTTGCACCAGTTAGATCTGTAATTATAAATTCTGGGTTAGTCCCATTAGCAACAGTTACACTAGTAGTATTGTTAGTAAACGCATATCTGTAAGGAGCAGTTCCGCCAGTAATAGCAGCTACATCTACCGTTATACTAGCATTGTTTTCATTATTCCCGGTAGTACAAGCAAATTGTACAATAGTAGGAACGGATAAGGTAATTACCTCTGGTTGTGTAATTACTTGTGTAGTTTCAGTAAAACATCCGTTAGCAGCAGTAACTCTAATGGTATATGTAATACCAGTAGTGGTACCTTCTAATCCAGAGAAAGTAGCAGAAGTAGGGGTGCCAGTTCCTGTTATTGGGAAGGTAGCGGTACTACTAGGTCCAGACATGATTTGGAATGTATATGGTCCAATACCATTATCCGGGTTAGCATTTACAGTAATAGTTCCATCATCCGCAGCATTACAAGTAACGTTAGTAAAGTCTGTAATGTCGATATTAGGTTCTAATCTATCAGGTATATTTACTGTAAATTCTCTATTACAAGAAGCACTGTTTGGGGTAGTTGTATCGTAAATAATAATTGTATAATCACCAGCTAAAGGAGCCTGATAGTCAAAGCTTGTACTTGGAACGCCAGTTTGTGTTACAGGTGGTGCTCCAACTGTATTGGTAATACTATATTCGTAACTGCCAGAACCATCTAATATTTCAATGTTAATAATAGCATCTGGAGTAGGAGTACAATCTAGTAATTTCGTTAATGAAGTACTTGCAGCTAAAACAGGATTAACTGTAAAGTTAGTCTCAACAGCAGTACAACCGTTACCATCAATCACATATATGTCATAAGAACCTGCAATAACATTATCGAATGTACCTCCATTATCTTCAAAAGTTGTTGGTGCAGGGTTTCCTGCTGTAACTATAGCATAACGCATATTTCCTGCTGTAGAAGAACCAACTGCATTTACTGTAATTGGGGCAGCGCAATTGTCTTGCGAAACACTAAGTGTTGGGTTAGGTGATAGTGTTAATGGAACTGTATTTAGTACCAGAGGACAACTATACTGATCATATAAAGTAACTGTATAGTTACCAGCTGGAGAGTTTACAGAAATCTCTACTGGATTATTTGTAGTTCCGGTAAGTGTTGTAAAACCAGCAGGTCCAGTAACATCATAAGTATATGGAGCACCACCGCCACCAGAAATACCATTTATTGCTATTAAGCCTGGTAGATTACAAGAGATATCTCTAGTTACGACAGCTGTTGCTGAAAGCGGAGCAAGTTCAGATAAATAAGCATTTTCACTTGCGCCTCTACAAGCATCCGTAGTATTGTCTGCTTCTACTTGAACAACATCAATGTAATATTCACCTTCTGCAAGAGGAATAGTTGTTGTGATGGTATTATTGTAGGTAACATTTCCACCACTAGTTTCAATTGGTGTTGTATTACCTAGCTCATAAATTTCCCATCGCATATTAGGGTATGCGGTGTCAGGATTTAAGGTAAAAGTAATACTACCTGTTATAGCACTATCACAAGTTGGTGTTATATCTGTAGTGATATCAATAGGTAGACTAATACCTGGTATATCGTTAACATTTACATTACTCTGTCTTATACAGCCCGAACCATCTCTTACATAAAATACGTAAGTTCTTCCTGGTACTAGAAGTGGAACTCCAGGATAATCAGGTGTACTTGGGTCTATATTTTGAAAAGTATAAGAAGTCCCACTTGGCACATTGTTTACCCATACATTAGGGTCAGCAATAAAAGTGCTAAAATTGGCTGGGTCATCCGTATACGTATAATCATATCCAGTTGTTCCATCGCCTTCACTACCTTCAACAGTTACACGAAGGTCATTACAACCAACAACAATAGCTGATAGTGTAATATCTAAATCATCAAGAGGAAAAGGTATTAGATACCTGTCAAAATCTTTTTGACAGATTATACCACTTGCAAGCGTAACTCTAATGGAAGGAAATACTTCACTCCCAGATGCATACCCTCTTAATTCGTTTGAGGCTTGCCAACTTGTTCCACCATCGGCACTATATTCTACAGTTCCGCCAGGAGTAATAACATTATCAAACTCAAAACCATATTCTAATGGGTCAGGGTCGTTACATGTAGCAGGTAAAATAGGTGCAATATCTGCGGTTATTTCAATAGCATTTGTAATTGTTAGGATTGAAGAAGTCACTGAACACGTATTTTCATCAGTAACGGTAACTTCATAGTCGCCAACTCCTATGCCACTGAAATTTAGTGTAGTAGCTGAAATATTTGTATTACTTCTACCATAGTCAATGCCATCAGCAGGAGACAAATCAGTTAAAGTATAGGTGTATGGAGTTGTTCCGCCACCAACGGTAACATCAATAGCACCAAGGCCATCAAAACATTCTGGATCTGTAGCAGTACCAGTTACAGTTAATGGGGTAGCTGGAGTTAAGATAATATCTTCACGTAAAGTAGAACAAATTGCTGGAGTGCCATTATTATCTTGTACATAAACGTCATAACCTGCTGGGTTAGCAGTTGCCATTGCCTCTGTAATCGTCAAGGTATTGGTAGTGCTAAATAAACCTGTAGGACTTGTATTAGCAGGAACTATAGCATAAAGTAAAGTTCCATTGCCACCAGTTGCATTTGCGGTTATAGAACCGTCACCGCAAGCACTTAATTCAACTAGATTAATAGCTAGAACTAACTGCGGATTAATAGCTACAGTTTGTGTGTTAGAAGCCGGTGGGCATCCAAGTCCATCTCGCACTTCAATACTATAGGTACCACTAGAAAGGTTATCAAAAGTAAAAGTAGTGTCCGTAGGGTTCGTAGGATTTAACCAAGGCCCACCATCAATTCTAAACTGATAATCGCCATTACCATCGGTAACGTTTACAAGAATAGTAGCATCGTTACTACCAGAGTAGCAATCCGTAGGGGTAAGGTCAAATACGATAGTATTCGGTGCTTCCACAATAATAGATGCATCAATGACATCTTCACATCCGTTGTTATCTCTAACCCGCACCACATAACTTTCACCAGGATTGCTTTGCGCAACATTATTGAATATAGGCGAGTTTTGGAACGGCGTTACAATAGTAGTAATGCTAGTATATGGTGCAGTAAAGTCTGCATCATCTGTAATTTCTAATTGGTATTGGTATGTAGGCGTACCATCATTAGCAGAAGCAGTAATGGTAGCTCCGGTATTGGTACATGAAAGCACATCGGTAATACTTGCATCAGCTACAAGCGCATTAGGTTCTGTAAGTGTTTGATTTAAAATTACACTACATCCAGCAATAGAAGTATCTACATCTCTTACTGTAATGGTATGTGCAATAGCATCTAAACCAGTAATGGTTTCTGCAGTAGTAAAAGGTCCACTAAAGGTAGTACCATCCAAACTATATTCATACCCGCCAGTACCATAATTATCAGCATTAATGGTAATAGTTCCTGAAGCGTCATTCGTACAATCTAAGTTTTCAAAAGCAGTAATAGAAGCTTCAAAAGCGTTACCATTTTCAATGATTACGGTACTGTCTACATTACAATCCGTACTATAGTTTACCCTAAGATCAAAAGACCCTACGGCGATATTGTTAAAGATATTACCAGTTGCCCCAGTTTGTGAATTTCCATCTAAGACATAAGTAAAAGAGGCATCAAACGGGGTAACGGTTACGGTGCCTGTACCATCACAATTGTAAGCTACCGTATAATCTACTAGGGGAGCAGTAGGTAATGGCGCAATAATTACATCTGGTAGTGTGATAAAACAATCCACAGCATTAGCATCCCTTACGCTGATGGAGTATGTATCATCGTCTAAATCTATAAAGGTATGTCCACTGGTAGTACTAACAGTCCATGCACCACCATTAATACGGTATTGGTAATTGTTAGACCCACCGTCGGTGGCAGTTACACTACCTATGGTAATTTGGCCTAATTGTGCACAGGTATATTGTTGTGTTTGTGTTGCTTCCGCAGTTAATGCGTCAGGTTCTGTTATAGTTATAGGCTGTGCTGTAGCTTGACAGTTATTACTGTCTTGAATACGCACTTGATATGTTCCAGCAGAAAGGTTAGTAAAGTCACTATTGGTAACATAAGTTACACCATTATCAATACTGTAGGTGTAAGGCCCTTGCCCACCAGCAAACGAAGTAATGGAGATAGCCCCATTACTTACCCCATTACAATTTACATTGGTTTGGTTAGGGGTAAAACTAAGCGGTGCATGTTGGGTTATGGTTATCGGAAATACTTCTTGACAGAATCCAGCAACCGCATCCCCATTATTATCCCGTACATATACTTCATAGTTACCTGCTACAAAACCAGTTAAAGGATTCGTTGCATTAAAACTAGCATCTGTAGGTGTGTCTCCAGCATCTACTACGGAAAAGACATAGTTACCATCTCCACCATTAGGTGTTACGGTAATATCCGTATCTGTATCACATACAGAAATCACAGATGCTGTAGCACTAAGTGATAACTGCGTATTAATAGTAGCCGGTATTGCAGCTGGGGTACATCCCAGTCCGTCACGTACTTCGATACTATAGGTACCACTAGAAAGGTTATCAAAAGTAAAAGTAGTGTCCGTAGGGTTCGTAGGATTTAACCAAGGCCCACCATCAATTCTAAACTGATAATCGCCATTACCATCGGTAACGTTTACAAGAATAGTAGCATCGTTACTACCAGAGTAGCAATCCGTAGGGGTAAGGTCAAATACGATAGTATTCGGTGCTTCCACAATAATAGATGCATCAATGACATCTTCACATCCGTTGTTATCTCTAACCCGCACCACATAACTTTCACCAGGATTGCTTTGCGCAACATTATTGAATATAGGCGAGTTTTGGAACGGCGTTACAATAGTAGTAATGCTAGTATATGGTGCAGTAAAGTCTGCATCATCTGTAATTTCTAATTGGTATTGGTATGTAGGCGTACCATCATTAGCAGAAGCAGTAATGGTAGCTCCGGTATTGGTACATGAAAGCACATCGGTAATACTTGCATCAGCTACAAGCGCAGTAGGTTCCGTAAGTGTTGCTGTAAAATCAGTAGCACAAGAAATATCATTTATTCTTCTAACAGCAACGGTATATGTACCATCCTCTAATGGAGCTGTCGTTGTAACTGGAGAAACTAAAGAAGTAACAAAAGTTCCACCATTTATAGCGTATTCAAAACCTGTAACAGCATCAAAATTATTAACTTCAAAACGTATAGTACCATCAGAACCACCATTACAGCTAGGATTTATAGTACCTAATAAATTTGCTCCAAATTCTTGGTTATCATCTACTATTACCGTAATATCAGTAGATTTTTCACATATCTCTATAAGTTGACTAGCTTGGATATCATCTAAAATTAAATCATTCCCATCATTACTATTAACATTTGTTCTAAAAACAATGTCAATATCTGTATTTGCTCCAGGATTAAATGTTATTGTGCGTTGATGCCAATCTGTATCGTTTGTGTTTTTTGGTATTTCAGGTGGTGTTTCACTGTAAATTACGGCTCCCGTGTTATCTAAGATTTCAATACGAACTTGTGGGTTGTTACCTGACCCAGAAACGTTCATTAAATTGTATGCCCAGAAGTTTAGGTTTACTTCCTCATTTGGGAATACTTCAAGATTTCTTCTGGCCCAAAGAATGTTGTTAAGTTGTGGATTACCAGTGTCTGAAAAATTACTTACATCTATAGACAAGAATCTACCATCTGTTAACCCAGTATGGTCTTGAGGGCTTGTCCAGAATGAAACTGGGTTGGTTACAAAGTTAGTTACGGTATACTCTCCATTAACTAATATTCCCGCAGGTCCTCTATTACAATTGGTAGTTGAACCATCTTGGGGTTCATAACAGTAATTGGAACCTATTTCGTCAATTTGTGTTGTTGGTCCTGCTCCAAAACTCTCATTAAAAATAAGTACCTGATTTGGAGAGCCATTATTGATATAGTCTACAGATATGGTATAGGTGCCATCTGTAAGATTGTCAAAAATATTGTTGCTTTCTGGCGTATTTGGAGTACCATCTAAAGCATAAGAATAATCGAAATCTCCTGTGTTAGAAGGGTCTATGGTAATTCTTCCTAAACCATTACAATCATAAAAAACATTTTGGTCAAAGCTAGGATCAGCAGGAACAGTAGGGATTGTTAGGTCTATATTAAAAGTACAACCTAAGTCATCTCTTACTACTAATGAGTAGGAACCAGGCAGTAAGTTTTGCTCATCTATAGCTGCAAAATTACTTCCCCCATCAAAACTATATACGTAAGGTGCTTGGCCTCCATTTGGGTTCAATATCTTTACTAATGCACCGGCAGGGTTACAAGAAGCATCTTCTATTATTGATGCAGAAGCCGTTAGTCTAAAAGGTTGTGTTATTTCATAATCGAAGTCTTCAACACAGTTGGTGCCATTGCTAGAATCCATTACAGTAATGGTATACAGTCCAGCAGAAAGGTTTACAAAAGTATTTGTATTTTGATAATTAGTACCACCATCTAGACTGTATTGATATGGTGCTGTTCCTCCAGTTACGGAAACGCTAAGTGAAGCGGTAGCAGAATCGGCACAAACAATACCAGAATCAGATGCTGAAATGGATAAACTATCCAAATCATCTACGCGAACCGAATTTGATATGGCATAACAACCGTTACCATCTCTAACGATAAATTGATAATCACCATCTTCATTTGGGAAATAAGTGCTAGGTGTACCACGATATCCAAAAAGGAAGCTTAATGTTGTTTGATAATCTGCATCTGGGACTGATACCTCATCGGCATATAAGTTAACCGCATCTTTGCTCCATATTGCTATTTCGTAATTAGGACTTGGCAATCCACCAGCAACAGAAACATTTACAATCCCGGCAGTACATGTAATATTTTCTGATGTAACCGCTGTTAATGTAAGTTCCGGAATTTCCGTCACTTCTATTTGTTGAGAATCCGAACAACCATCCTGTGTTGTGGTTACTACAATGTAATCTTCTGGATTAACGTCTGAAAACGTATAAGAATTGTCAATTAATGTAGGTTGACTGCTAACTAAAGACCCAAGACCACCATTACTACCATCGTCCAGACGAAGTTCATAACTATAATTTGGCAAGGCATTTAATGCTTGAACAGTAATACTACCTAATTGGTTACAATCCGCAGGAGTAGTGTTTAAATTAACACTAAAGTTTTGTTCTTGGATTCCAATATCTTCAGTTTCAAAAATACAACTGTCCGGAATTGGAGTACCATCGCTAGGATTTATTTGTGTAGCTTCAACCCTGTAAGTACCGCTTGTTGCGATGTTAAAATCTGGTCCATTATTAGCCGAAAAGGGAACAACTACCGTATTCGTAGCAACATCTATTAATCTAAAACCATAACCTGCACTTATATTAGTAATTCGTATGGTACCTGAAGTATCACATAAAATGTCTGTAGAAGTATAATCAATATCCAACTCATTTTTGAAAATATTTAAGTAAAACCTACTAAAACAACCGTTAGAATAATTAATTACAACTCTATACTCACCACTATCTGAAACTGTAAAATTACTTCCAGTATCTATTCCATTCCATGTACAAGTTCCGTTTTTGTTAGCACAGTCAGCTCCTGAGTCTGTACAACTAGCTTCATCTAATTTTTCCCATATAATACTATCCGCATCTGTAATACCTAATTGGATTGTAGCTTCTGCGGCAGCACCACATAAAAATATTTTTGGTAATAAGTCACCATCCACAGAACAAGTTACAATTTCTCCTTGCAGGTCATTATTAGGGTTAGCATCGCTATTTACCTGATTAAAGTAATCTATAATTGGATTTGTTTGCGTGGTGCCAAAACGTTCTACAGTAATACGTTCTGTTAAATCTGGACAAGTACCATTTCCTGATTTTTCAACAATATAGTTTCCTATATCGGTAACTAATAAAGTACTAGGGTTACTGTCTGGGTCTCCATCATTTAATAATGATTCTCCACCATCTATTACACCATTGTTATTAGCGTCTATAGCCCAATTGTAGGTTGTAAAGCCAGCACCAGCAGTAAGTACTACATCATCACCACATAATTGTACTGTTCTTGCTTGGCTGCAACTTGCAAGACCGTTTAATATAGAATTACTAGCAACTTCTGGAGATCTAGGGCATGCCGTTATAGAATTTGACCCACCTTCATCTGTAAAAGTAGTTGTATTACTCTCATCTTGGTACGTTGAGTAAGCAAGGTTTTCTAATTCTGAAGAGCATGCATCTGTAAAGTCTGAACAATTAGATGCTAATGTTACTGTAATGGTGATTTGATATACTGGGTCTCCTACCTGAACTAAATTATCTGGTATTGTAAATACTATAGTATTAGTATCTACATCATAGGTATTGGTTATGCCCAAACCAATTGGAACTTCAATATTATCTAGGGTAATATTATTAGGGAGTATATCTCTTATGGTATAGTTAGCAGCATTTGCATCTCCTGTATTCTGAAAAGTTAATACATAGTTATAGGTGTCTCCAAGGTTAAGTGCTTGACCATTAATGTCTGCACCTCCTAAATCTTGAGTTGTATTTCCTAATAAAATCTCAGGAGCAAAAACTTGCACATAAGATGCTGCATTTACTGTACCATTAGTAGCGTCTACAACAGGTACGCCTGTACCATATTCGCCACCATCACCACCGTCTGCATTATCTTCTTTATAAAATTCATTGGCATCACTACAGCCATCATCATCACTATCTAAATCTAATTGGTTAGGAATGCCATCGTTATCTGTATCGCAACCAGCAGTTAATAAAACACCGCTCATATTTGTTGGCCCTGTTACTGTTTGATTTATAGAAATGGTATTATTACCAGAAGGGTTCCAAGCAAGTGTATTGGCTGGTGTAGTTAATTGCATTGGCTCTAAAGGCCCATTGGAAGTTCTTGCTCCAAAAAGTTGAAATTGACCAGCTTGGTCTATAATAACACGTAGTAAAGGATTTTCTTGAGAACCTGTTAAGGTATATATTTGCGGGTTTCCATCTTCGCCATACCCAAAACCGTCAAAGAAACGTGCAAAATTTCCTGGCGCGGCTTGAAACTGAATTTCTCCAGCGATATCCGTACCATTTATTTCTAAGTTAAAAGAGTTGTCTAAACTAAAAATATCTAGTATTAAATAATCTTCAACGCTTATTAAATTACTATTGTGTGGACTACCACTAGCAATGTTAAAAGATAAGGTTTCGCATTCTACTTCGTCATAAACACCATCGTTGTCATCATCTAAATCCACGATATCTATTACACCATCATTGTCAAAATCATTATGGACGGTAATAATTGCTGATGGACTATCTGGGGTTATGTTGGTATCTGTTTGGTCTTGGGTATGTGTAGCAATATTGGTAATACTTAACAAGGGTAGTGTATCTATTTCATCTGCACGAACTTCTAGCTCTAGTTCAGCTACTTCGCCACCTTCTAGCGTACCAATATCCCATGTGTTTCCGCTAAAACTTCCAGTTATTGTAAAGGCATTAACTAGAGTAAGCCCTGTAGGGATATTATCTGTGACTTGAAGGTTAGTTAAAGGTCCAACACCCCAATTTTGAATTCGGATGGTAAAAGTCGCAGTTTCACCTTCCATTATTTCTGAGTTGTCAACGGTTTTTTCGATGGCAATATCAGGGTCGCAATACAGTCCGAGTATTGAATTACTATCATACGTACATGGACCTTTTGTACCTCTTAAAAAGTACTCACCTGCACCGTCTGGGGTATAGCTTGGACTATTGGCGTCAGGAATAAGAACCCCATCCTTGTACCATTGGAAAGCATCAAAATTATTATCTGTTGCTTCAAAAATTTCTGACCCTACAAAACAGCCAGAACCTCCACGAATTTCTAAATTTACTTCTGGTACTGTATCAAAACCAGAAAAGTATCCTGCAACACCTCTTGCACCATTAAACCCAAAAAAACCAACAGCCATAGGGCCTGTTGATGTAACACTTACATCTCCATTAAGATTTGGAATGTAAAAAGTTTTCCAGTCTGTTGATCCTGCTACTGGGGTAGAAGCAGGTAACGTAATGGGACCATTATCATCGTTAACTATAATGTTTGCATCTGGTGTATTTACGGCAGCAATAATAGTCATACCTCCTGTAACAGTAGTTCCTGCCATATTTCTAATGTCAGGAATATTATCCATCACATCTGGAAGCAAACAATTTACTGGCGCTACAAAATTTAGACCTTGTGTATACGGTGTTGTAGCTCCTGCCATACATTGGTAAGCATAAACATCTTTTGAGGTTTCTACTAACATATTGGCTCCAGCAACATTGGATGAATACATATTGCTAGGTATTTCAAAATAATCACCATTATTAATTGTAGCAATAGGTGTAGCAGAACCGTTTACAAAAATTTGTGTGTTATCAGATATGGCTATTAAAAGTGGAAATTCTGTCCAACCATTAGCATTACCATTTCCTCGTACAAAAACATATTCTTTACCTAATCGATTTTCTGGTACAGGTTGGTCAATACCAGCATCACGGTTAGATGCTCCTACTTGACGACCAAAGTTCATGGAGCCATTACTTATTACGATATCTTTATCCGAAACTATTGATGCTCCAATCCAACCATCCTCATGTGCTTGGGTAGGCGAGTTACCAATATAGGTTTCATAGACAAATGACTCATTAGCGTCTAGCGTAATTTGATGCGTATTGGCGGTAATACCTGCTCTGTTGTTTCCAACTCTAAATTCACAACCAGGATCGTACCCAAAAAGGTTAATAGTGGTATTATCCTCGGTTGCCATAATACCAAGGGTATTTGATTTTGAGGGATGTTGTCCCCTATTAGGTACACCGCCCCATTTAAAGGTGGTGCCTAAGGCTACTCTACCTTTTGATGTTAATGACGCAGATTGGGCATTACTACTACCGCGATAATTTACGTAAAACCGGTTGCCACTTGGAGACTCAAAACGAAGCCCACTATTGTTAAGCACAACACCAGTATTAGCATTATTAACTAGAATAATATTATTGTCTCCATTACTCATGGAGTATACAGCTGGATTTACATTAGAGATATTAAATGTTGCAACAGGCGTGGTATTTGTTCCTCTATAAGCATTAACTGTAAAAGTTGTAGGCTCGGGAGTAGATAGATATACAGCTTGCTGCCTTATACCAGCATTATTTTGACCTTGTTTTAAAGGCGGTAAATAATGCAAATCACTGAGCTGGGCAGCACCAGAAAAACTTATAATTAATGCAAAGTAAAATAGTAATACTTTTGAATTCATTTAGAGCACTTTAGTTTGGGAATGGTTCTATTAACCCAATATCAAAACAACGTCTAAAGAAGAATTTGTACAATAATATGTTGTAAAACAAGCGAGAAGCGTTGCTAACACAGTAAATTATGTGAATTTTGATTGTAATTCACTCATGCTTTTTAGCACTAATTATCATTAAATTTAGAAGTATAAAGGATGAGTATTAGTTAAAATGATGTGATAATTTTAATTATAAAGAGATAAGAATGTTGGAAGAAAAACTGATGTCAAAGAAAAAACCAGCTTATCCTGTTAGGAAAAAGTTGGACACTTATTTAGAAAAGTATAATAGAAAAATTGAAATCCCTATTTTCTATGATGACCTTCTTCGCTTTGCTGGTTCTGTTGTAGTTTATGATGATGATGAAAAAGATACTCTTTGGGTACGTGTATTTTACTCAGATTTTGAAAGAAAAGAGATTGATTTGAGCTTAAAAAAAGTATATTCTATTCTACATTCTGATGGTAGCGAACGAATTTTAGAATATTTAAATATTGATGCGATTGACTATTGCACCTTTGGTAATTCTAAACCATTTCGCATTAAAGTAAGAAACATACTCAATGATAATTACACTCATTTTTATGTAAAGAAAACTGATGCTTCTCGTATTTATGGTTTAGAGCTTGAACACATGCTTTCTCCTTATAATTTAAACTTTCTAGTCTATAAAGACACGCTTATAGAAGAGCATATTGCTGGTATCCCTGGGGACGTTTTTATAGAAAAGGTATTGCCAAAATGCACAGAATCTGAAAAGGCACAGCTAGCAAAGGAGTTTGTTAAATTTAATGAACGATGCATGATTCGCTTACTTGGTGATATGAGGTCATATAACTACGTTATTGTGCCTGTACACGATTTTGACCATGTAGTATATAGAATTAGAGCTATTGATTTTGACCAGCAGTGCTTTGAAGGAAAATTTAGGGTCTATCTACCGCAATTTTTCAAGGAAAACCTTAAAATGGTAGAATTGGTAACTAACAAATTGCAGGAATATTCTGTTGATCAATATAAGATTGAAGAACGTTCTATTGTAGCTAAAAGGATTATAAGTTCAGGTAAAAGAATAGGAGAGCTAATAAGTGCTGCAAGAATGGATAAAATTTCGCTTCCAGAAAATATAGTACGTCTTAAAAAAGAAATTCATGAATTTACCCTAGACATGGATTTTAAGAAATGTAAAACCATGGGTCAAGTATTAGAAACCGCACTAGATTTTGTGAAGCGTAATTATGAAAATGTAAGTATGAAACAGTTGATAGATAAGAAGTTCTAATCCTTCTGTTCTTTATTAAAATATACCAAGTAGTAATACATTTGGCGTTCTTCATCCCAACCCTTTTCTACAAATTTTTCTGCAGATTCTGGATTAATAAAGTCCATCTTAATCTGAATGTTGGTATCTAAACTAATTACGTTTCTTATTTTTTTTCTAGCGTCAGAAACCGCTTTATTGGCAATATCAAAATTTGAAACATCTTCAATACTGTATTTAGGTCCTTTTTCTACTTTATAGTGTTTAAATTCTGGAACTAACTCAGGGTTTTCTAATACTTCATTCAAAAAATTAGTTTCTTCAAAAGCATCATTTTTTGCGAAATGGTTAACAGCACGGTTCATAAACAATACTTCTTGTTGCTTATCTTCAGCAGGAAGCACTACATCTTTTGCAAAGTTTTGGCAGAACTTGAGGTAATTTTTTGTTTTAAAATTATCATCTGAAAGGGGTTCAAGCCCTAAAAAGTTTTCTAACCAATATTTAGCATCATACCTATTGCTATCTACAGAAAGCACTTTGTAACCCTCTTCTTTTTCAAGATTAAAAATTAGACAACCTTTATCTAATTTATTGGTATTAATGCCTTGTTGTATTACAATATCTAAATTTTGATTTTTCTCTTCAAATTGAAGAAAGTCGTGTTTTAACTCACTTTTAAAAATACCAATAGCATCAGTTTTTTTATTATCTACCATCATATTAGAAAAATGTACAACATAAACTTCGCCACTTTTAATATGTGGATGGTTAGATTGTTCAAATAAATGAGTGGTTATTTTTTTTGATTCTGAATGCGTTTTTGAAGAATCTTCAAAAATTTCAGTAGCAGATTTATATACCTCATTAAATGCTACGTCTACCTCATTAGAAAATTTAAAATAGTTTTCTTCTTTTTCACGAAAAGGCTTAAAAAAATACTCTTTTAGTAATCCAGCCATTTCATCATTTAGTGAATGAGGCTCAGCAGATAAAAAAATAGATTCATTTTTATTTTTGTTGCCAACTCGGTGAAGTGATACACTTTCAATTTGGGCAGGGTATAGGTTTAGCATTTTTAATTAAGGAGTTAGGAGTTAGGA
>CAYTRI010000002.1:0-22524 GCA_964440105.1 uncultured Flavobacteriaceae bacterium | reverse complement strand
ATTTTTTCAAAACCTAGGCTGTTCTTTTTTATTAAGTATAGAAGATATCCATTTAAGAGTACCACCAAAATTGAAAATGATCGGTGTATGTAAAATTGTGTTGTAGGTTTTAAAAGCCATAATTCTTTGGCATTTTCACCAACTAAGTCGATTTGCTCATCTACAAACTGTCGCACCTGCGTGCCTAAAATAATTTGTATGAGGGTTAATACCAAAGTAGTAGTTAGTAATACCGTAATTGAGTTTTGGTACTTGTGTAATTTATTCTGTTCACTAATCGCAAATAGTAAGTATAGAATTAGCGCAACAATAAGAAGTGCCATTACCATGTGAACGGTTATCTTAACTGGTTCTAGAACTGAATAAACAACAGTGGCACCAAGCCAAGCTTGAAAACCCATTCCAAAAACTACTAGCCATGAAAGAATGGTAATTCTTTTATTTTTCTTCCAAAATTTAAATGAATAAACTGCAAGAATGAGTGTTGCTAAGCCAGCTAGAGCACCCAAAAGGCGATTAATATATTCTATCCACGTATGCCAAACATTAAATTTTGCATAGTCATGCTTTGTGTAGGCTTCCCAGTGATTCTTATTAAATATTTCAGAAGTAGTAAAGTTTGTTTTGGCAACTTGTAAAGTCTCATTTACAATGATGACTTGCCCTTTTTCGAACTCTTTTTGAGGCTTCCATTCTAAAGTTTCAGCCTCAGTTGGTGGAATATAATATCCAAAACATTTAGGCCAATCTGGGCAACCCATACCGCTACCAGTCATTCTAACAACTGCTCCTGCAATAATTACTAGATAAACCAATATCAATGATATTTTGGCGAGTTTTAAAAACTTTTTGTTCATACTTAAACTACAGTTAAGCCTATTTCTTTTCCTTTAGCAAGCATAAAATTGTATGCTGCTTCGTATTCGTTAGGAATATCTCCTTCAAGTATAGCTTCCTTAATCGCTTCTTTAATAACACCTATTTCTCTGGAAGGTTTTAAACCGAATGTCTCCATAATTTTCTCTCCCGTTACTGGAGGTTGAAAATCTCTAATCTTATCGCGTTCTTCAACTTCAATAATTTTTTCTCGAACTATTTTAAAGTTGTTTTTATATTTCTTTTGTTTTTTGGGATTCTTTGTGGTGATGTCTGCCTCGCACAGCGTCATTAAATCATCTACATAGTCTCCAGCGTCAAAAACTAATCTTCTTACTGCGGAATCTGTAACATGTTCTTCGGATAGAATTACTGGTCTAGAACTCATTAAAACCATTTTCTGTACGAATTTCATTTTATCATTCAACGGCATTCGCAGTCGTTTAAAAAGTTTATAGACCATTTTTGAGCCTACAAATTCGTGCGCATGAAATGTCCATCCAATTTTCTTATGGAATTTTTTTGTGGGGGCTTTACCAATATCATGAAGTAATGCGGCCCATCTTAGCCAAAGATTATCCGTTGTTTCAGATATATTATCTACTACCTCTAAGGTGTGCCAAAAATTATCTTTATGGCGCTGACCTTCAATTTCTTCTATACCTTGCAATGCTGTCAATTCTGGCATTATAATAGGCAGAAGACTAGTTTTGTTGAGTAATGCAAAACCTTTTGAAGGTTTTTGGGAAAGTAATATTTTATGAAGCTCATCTACAATACGCTCTTTAGAGATAATTTTAATACGTTCTTTATTATCTGTAATAGCTTGGAGTGATTGTGATTCAATTGTGAAATTTAACTGTGTTGCAAAACGTATCGCTCTCATCATCCGGAGCGGGTCATCTGAATAGGTGATTCCTGGTTTTAAAGGAGTACGTATTAATTGATTGTTTAAATCTTCAATTCCATTAAAAGGGTCTAATAATTGGCCAAACTTACTTTTGTTTAGCGCTAATGCCATTGCATTAATGGTAAAGTCTCTTCTATTTTGATCGTCTTCTAAAGTACCATCTTCAACTATAGGATTTCGACTATCTCTTGTATAACTTTCTTTTCTAGCACCAACAAATTCTAGTTCTAAGTCTTGGTATTTTAGCATAGCTGTGCCAAAATTCTTAAAAACAGTCACTTCTGGTTTTTCTTTTAATTTAGAAGCAACTTTTTGTGCTAAGGCAATACCACTTCCTACAGCAACTACATCAATATCTTTAGCATCACCTCTTTTAAGAAAATAATCTCGAACGAAACCTCCAATTACATAAACATCCACACCAAGTTCATCGGCACTATCACCAATAGTTTGGAATATATTATGTTTTAATGCCTGTTTGTGGTTCATTTAATCCAACTAAATTATTCTCGAATAACTTTTACAGTTCCATTAGTACTTAGCTTAATAATGGATGAAGGAGAAGAATTTTCTTTTTCTTGATGCAAATTTACCACATAGTCTACTCCTGTTAAAATTTCATCTGAAATAGCACGAAAGTTTTTAGGAGATGGTATCCCAGAAATATTTGCAGAGGTTGAAACAATAGGTTTTCCAAATTTGTTGATTAGGTACTGGCAAAATTTATCTGAGGCAACACGTATTGCAATAGTGTTGTCTGATGCTATTAGGTTTTTTGCTAAGCCTTTTGGCTTATCAAAAACTATAGTAGTCGGCTTAGTAGCTAAATCAATAATATCATAAGCTACATCTGGTATGTCCTCAACATATCTTTCTAACATGGCTTGATTGGCTACTAAACATATTAAAGCCTTGCTATCTTCTCTATTTTTTAGTTGGTAGACTCTTTTTACAGCTTCTTCATTAGTTGCATCGCAACCAATGCCCCATACTGTATCAGTAGGGTAGAGGATAAGGTTCCCTTTTTTTAATGCTTCAATACTATTATTTATCTCAGTTATCATTCTGTAATGGTAATCGGCCAAGTTTGCGTAATCTTTTCAATTCTTTATATCTTGAATAAACGCCCAAAGCGTTAAGGTAACATATGGTAATTCCCTTTCTTCCATCAAGAATACCCAATCTTATAATATAGTGGTTAAAAAACTTATATAAGGGTCTAACAATAAAATGATATAGGTTTGGGGTATAGTTTTTTCCTAATTCTTCTTGGGCTTTCATTTGACCATATTTTATCATCTTACCCTTATAATCTTCATAATCTTTATAAGAATAGTGAATTAGTTTGTTTTTTAAAATACCAATATCACCATTTACAACTAGAGTCTCATGTACAATACGCTCTTCAGCAAAACTTACTTTACTTTTCCTAAATAATCTGTAGTTTTTATCTTTTTGCCAACCACTAAAATAAAGCCTCTTATTTTTGAACATAAAATTTCTATAGAAATAATACGCAACAGTCATGTTAGTGCTATTATTGATGGTTTTTAAAACTTCGTTTTTTAATTTATCTGTTAGCCGCTCATCAGCATCTAAAAAAAGAACCCAATCGTTTGATGCTTGCTTCAATGCAAACGCTTTTTGTTCTGTATAGTTTTTAAAAGGTCGTTGTATTAGTTTTACGTTTTTATGCTGTTTTATTCTTTCTATGGTGCCGTCTGAACTAAAAGAGTCGACAATTATAATCTCATCTACAAAGCTTATGTTTTCGATTACAGCATCTATATTTTCTAATTCATTATAGGTAATAAGTAATGCGGTAAGCTTATTTATTTTATTACCACTCCATGGATTTTCTATTGGTTTTCCAAAAATCGAATAAATTTTAATTTTCCTTGGCAGAGACAGTAGGCGTTTAACGGGAACTCCTTTTTTGGCAATATATTCTTCTACAGCAGTAATCATCCTTTGAGCAGAATTGGCATCATTATAAGGATGAAATTCTTTATTTACTAATGCTCTTTGAGCCTTGAAAGAATCTCTTTCGAGGTTTTCTAAAACTTTCTTTACTAAATCTTTATATTCCAAAGAATCATCCCATTGAATATTTTCTGAAATATTCTTAAAAGATATAACAGGCTTGTTTAACAAAAGGAACTCATAAATAACGGATGAGGTATCGCTAATTAGAATATCTGCTTGTATTAGAAATTTAACAATGTTTTTCTCTTCTTTTAAAATAATGTTCGGTACTTCATCAGCCAATTTTTGGTATTTATCAATCCATTGCTGTTCCATTAAATCATGGAACTTTATAAAAACCAAATACCCAGTAGACTTTGCTAAATCTTTTATTTCTTCAATCAGGTAAGGAGCAGATGTTAGACTAGGGGAAAAAGTAGGAGCGTAAAGAATAATTTTATCAGTTTTATGTGATTCTAAAACTTCTTTTTTCTCCTTAGCGTAGATTACGGTATTTTTTCCATAAACATCTAGTTTTGGCCATCCTGTCTCAATAACATCGAAGTTTCGATGTTTATCTCGCAACTCATTAAATTTTCTAGTAAAATAGGGGCCTTGAGTAAGGTATAAGTCAAAATAATCCCTAATTCTAAAATGCCCTTTTTTTTCTCCAGCCAAACCATGGAAAATTTGTACTTTAAGACCTCTTAAGTAATGAGGTACTTCGTTACCTGGAACGAAAATTACGTCACTTTCAAATAGCTGTAATTCTAATATGCTTGTAGTAAAGTTGTCTTCTTTGTGCGGAAAATTTTGAACTAATTTTTTGTTAAGAAACCAGACATATTCATGATTAGAGGGTTGTAATAAATCCCTTATCGGAGTCATGATGCCAAAAGCATAGGGATTTTGACAAAAAAGAATGATTTTCATTAACTAAAAAGATTATTGGCATTTTCTAAATCTTCTCTAAAATCAACTTCCATACAGTCAAATTCAGAAATATCTATTGCTTTAATCTTTAAGTCATCCTTTTCTATCGCTAGTTCAAGACCACGTTCAAAATAATCATTATCATCACACTCTTCTAATCTTTTTATAAAAGGAAGTATGTCTTTTGCAGAAATAAAATTAATGCCTACGGCTTCACCAAGTCCATTTTTTACAGATTTGGAAAGTTCAGAAATATAATCTCCTTTAAGTATATACTTTACTTCTTCATCTGCTACTTTGCTTGTATTTACAGCAACAAAAGATTGCTCATCTCTAATTAGAATTTTTAATTTTTCTAGAAGTTTTTCATCAAAAACTACATCGCCATTTAACCAAAGTACAGACTTATCTTTATTCTTTCTTAAAGCTTTTAAAAGGCTTTTTGAGGTATTGGTTCTATCAAAAAAAGGATTGTAAATGTATGTTACTTCTGGAAAACGCTCCATAATCAAATCCTTCTTAAAACCAACTACCGTATTAATATCATCAATATTAAAATGTTGTGTAAGATTGTCTATTTGCATTCCCATAATACTCTTTCCATTGTTTAGTGGAGTCAATGGTTTTGGAAAAGGATTTCCAAGTCTAGAGCCAATTCCTGCTGCGAGAATAACAATTTTCATCCTATAATTTTTAGTATTAATAATTAATAACCTACGAATACAAATTAACCAAAGTTAATTAATTCTAGATGAAAAAAAATAGCATTATAAAGTGTTGTTATTTAAAAAAGCATCTATTTCTTGAGCGCCTTTTTGGCTCGCATTTTTTGTTGAATCAATGTGATAATTTTCTTTGAAAATTATTTTTTGAATTTCAAGGAATTCTAACTTTGATGGAAGAATATTTTGAAGTACTTTTTTTAATTCTTCCATGCTGCGAACCACAACTCCCATTTTCCAAAACCTGTAATTAATATTATTTTGCCAATCTACATTTTCTACATCAATAAAAATCGCAGGCCTTGGTTTTATAATATACTCGTATACCTGACTAGAAACGTCTCCTAAATAAACATCAGAATTTAAAATATAAGTCATATTAGAACTGCGAATGCTTCCTAAATCAATAAATATATTTTCTTTTTCAAAAAACTTTTTATCAATACTATCAGGCTTTAAAAAGCCTTTTCTGTTGAAAAGGTAAATATGCGGAGCAAAAATGAGATTAAATTCTTCTTGATTATAGAAATATTCTAAAACGCTATTACCAATAGTGTACCAAGACGAATTTATTTTGTTAAAATGTGGATTGTAAAGTACAGTTGGTTTACCATTATTAAACAATTTTTGGTTTCTATTTTCTTTTCTAACTACATCAAATTTAGAATAGCCAGTTATGGCGTAATTAGGAATTAAAAGACTTTCTTTCTGTAAACGATCTAGGTAAAAATCTCCACAAAGTAGCATAAAATCAAATAAACGTAACGAAGGCTGAAAAGCGTAACCTCTTCCTCCTGGCCCGTGACCTACTGAGATTAGATAAGGTGTTTTAGACTTTTTGCGGAAAGTATGTAAGTATTTATGGTTTTTCTCAGTAAAAATAAGGGCATCAAAATGGAGTAAAAATTTCTTATGTTTTTTATATAAATAAACAGCACTTGGTTTTTTTCTTCCAGAAAAAAAATCGATAATGAGCCTTGTTACAGGTGGATTTAAATGAACAACTTTTAAGTTTTTTGCCTCTAGGAGTTTTATGAGTTTGTATAGATAAGTATGGTTTCCCTTGTAGGTAATGATATTGACTTCATAATCTTTGTAGTGCTTTGCTAGCTCAGATGCAATACCTATAAAGTGAGGGATATGATGAATCTCTTCAAAATATATAAAGCCAATTTTTTTAGGAGAACGATTCATAAAATAATCAAATATTTATTTTATATGATAAACGTTCAGCCTCAATTAGGTTTTTGCCTTCTAAGGTAATATCATATACCATTTGGTTAGTTTTTAATAAAGTCAGAATCTATAGACTTATTAACTACAAACCTAGTATTTTTTGGATATAATAAAGAGAATGGATTCTCTAAGGAATGGTTTTAAATACAGTGGACCACTGTTCTTCGCGTTCTAATCGTTGTAGTTCTTTATAACGTTCAACATCGCCAAGAGCATCTAAACCACAAATGATAAGACCTTTTTTGCCATCTAGAATACCAAGCCTAAGAATGTAATTATGGAAAAATTTCCAAGATGGTTTTAAAGCAAATAGCAGGTAGTTGAATTTTTTATTTTTATCAAAGGCTTCTTTAGCTTTGAGTCTTCCGTACAAGAGAACTTTTTCTCTGTACAAATTGTAATCTTTATAGCAAAAATGTGTTAGCTTGTTATTTAGGACACCTGTTGATCCTTCAATATCTAAGGTTTCGTGAACAATTCTTTTAGAAGAAAAATTCACCTTACTTTTTCTAAATAGTCTATAATTTTTATCAGTTTGCCAACCACTAAACCTTAAGCGTTGCTGCTGAAACATAAATTTTCTATAAAACCAATAAGCGTTGTGGTTATTATCACTTTCTAAAGTTTGTTTAATTTCATTTTGAAGCTCTGGAGTAACCACCTCATCAGCATCTAAAAACAAAACCCAGTCATTGGAAGCTTGTTCTAATGTAAACGATTTTTGAGCGGTAAAGTTTTTAAAAGGATGCTGAATTACTTTTACTTTTGGTTGGTTAAGCAAATATTCATACGTTCCATCTGTACTGTAAGAATCAACTACAATTATCTCATCAGCAAAAGAAACTGAAGAAATACATTTTTCAATGTATCCAATTTCATTGTATGTAATGACTAGGGCACTTAACTTTCGATTTTGGGTACTCATAAGGTATGAATAAGTAGGTCGTTCTCAATTCCCTATTAAATTAATAACAAAAAAAATAAGACAAAATTGTGTCAAGAAGTATTTTTCTTACAATTTATAATTCATACATGAGACGGTAAAGAGTACTAGTGGTTGCTTCTTGGTTATTAAAAAATATTAAACAGCTACATCATACTCACGTAGAGCATCATTTAACGAAGTCTTTTTATTAGTGCTTTCTTTTCGTTTTCCAATTATTAATGCACAAGGAACTTGAAAATCACCAGCCTTAAAATTTTTGGTATAGCTACCAGGAATTACAACAGAACCTGCAGGTACAATGCCTTTTCTTTCAATAGGTGTATCACCAGTCACATCAATAATTTTAGTTGATGCTGTGAGTACAACGTTTGCTCCTAAAACAGCTTCTTTTTCTACTCGTACACCTTCAACAACAATACAACGAGAACCTATAAAAGCGTTATCTTCTATAATGACTGGGGCAGCTTGTAGCGGTTCTAAAACGCCACCAATGCCTACACCACCACTTAAATGGACATTTTTTCCAATTTGAGCACAACTCCCAACTGTTGCCCAAGTATCTACCATTGTACCTTCATCTACATAAGCACCTATATTAACATAGCTAGGCATTAAAATAGTTCCAGAAGAAATATATGCTCCATGGCGTGCAACTGCATGCGGTACAACACGAATGCCTTTTTCTTGGTAGCCCTTTTTTAATGGAATTTTATCATGATATTCAAAAATACCGGCTTCAAGAACCTCCATTTTTTGGATTGGAAAATACAACACAACTCCTTTTTTTACCCACTCATTAATTTGCCAACCTTTAGCAGTAGGCTCTGCGCAACGTAATTTTCCATCATCAAGTAATGAAATTACTTCTCGTATTGCATTTTGAGTATCTTTTTCTTTTAGAAGTTCTCTATTCTCCCAGGCGTTTTCTATCTGTGCTTTTAACTCGGTCATGGTTCAATTTTTGGTAAATATAAACGTATCAATACAATAATTGATTCAAATTTAAGGGTATAACATTTTTAGGGTTATTTTTGCCAAAAATCAACTATTTGGCACGTTTAATGGCATTAGATTATGGGAAAGTACGAACAGGAATCGCCGTAACCGACGAAATGCAATTGATTGCTTCTGGTTTAACTACCATTGAAACATCAAGTCTTTTTGATTTTTTAAAAACTTACATGAATGATGAAAATGTGGAGTGTATAGTAATAGGAGAACCAAAACAAATGGATGGTACAGCATCAGAATCTGAAAGTTTGATTCAAGTTTTTTTGAAAAAATTCAACAAACAGTTCCCTGCCATTCCTGTGGTTAGACAGGACGAGCGTTTTACATCTAAATTAGCTTTTCAAACAATGATAGATTCTGGCATTGGAAAAAAGAAAAGACAAAATAAAGCCTTGGTTGACCAAGTTAGTGCAACAATAATTCTTCAATCATATTTAGAAAAAAAATGAGTTGAAGTATGCTGCAAAGACTTGAGATTTTTTTAAAACGAAAGATAAGACATGAGTTTAGGTCTTATTATCAAAAGAAAGATATAGCTAGGCTGCGTAATAAAGGTTTTGTCTTAATAAGTCGTAATTGTTGGGGAGGGCAGGTATATCAGTGGTTTGGAATCCCTTATAACACTCCTTTTGTTGGACTCTTTTTATTTGGGCCATGTTATATGAAGTTGTTGCGAGATTTTGATAGATATATGGGTATGGAATTGGAGTTTTGTGAAATTTCTAAATATCCAGATGCATACAATAATCACCCAATTGGAGTTTTAGACGACATTGAAATACATTTTCAACATTACAATAGTGTTGATGAGGCTAGGGCAAAGTGGGAAAGAAAAAAAGCACGGATGCTAAAACAAAAAAAAGAGAATTATTTTTTTAGTATTTGTGATAGAAGAGGAGTTTCTAATGATGATATTGTGGAATTCCATAATATGAGTTTTAAGAATAAAATTTCCTTTTCTTTTAGTCAAATTACAAACCTTAACAATCAACAGCATATAAGGTTTATCCAAGATATGTCTAAGAAAAACGGAACTCCGCCTAATGGTAGGAAAAGATTTAAACTTACGTTTTTGTATTTTGATTTAATAAATTACTTGAATACTGGAATTGTAGAAAGAACAAGATTTAAAGATTAATTATGATATTACCTATTACGGCATACGGTGACCCAGTCTTGAGAAAAAAAGCAGGAGAAATTACCGAAGCTTACCCCAAATTAAAAGAGTTATTGGTTAATATGTGGGAAACTATGTATAATGCGAATGGTGTTGGTTTAGCCGCTCCACAAGTGGGGCTTCCAATTAGGCTCTTCCTAGTGGATACAACTCCTTTTTCCGATGATGAAGAATTAACTGAAGCTGAGCAAAAAGCTTTAAACGGTTTTAAAAAAGTATTTATTAATGCTAATATTGAAGAAGAATCTGGAGAAGAATGGGCATTTAATGAAGGGTGCTTAAGTATACCAGATATTCGAGAAGATGTAAATAGAAAGGATACTATTAAGATTACTTATCAAGATGAGCACTTTAAATCGCATACGGAAACTTATGATGGACTTTTAGCCCGTGTAATTCAACATGAATACGATCATATTGAAGGTATCTTGTTTACTGATAAACTTTCTTCGTTAAAGAAAAGATTATTAAAAAATCGTTTGGAGAAGATATCTAAAGGGAAAATTAATATTGAATACAAAATGCGTTTTCCAAATCCTAAAAAAGCACGCTAAAACATTTGCATTATCATCTAAAATTATACTTTTACACGCACAAATTTTATAAATAATGGCATTAGATAAAATTCTTTCTATTGGGGGTAAACCAGGACTCTTTAAATTACTTACGCAAACTCGTGCTGGCTTTGTGGGGGAATCACTTTTAGATGGCAAGAGAGTCACAGTTAATATGCAAAACAATGTTAGCATGCTTTCAGAAATTGCTATCTATACTTTAGAGGAAGAAGTGCCATTGAGAGAGGTCTTTCATAAGATTAGTGAAAAGGAAAAAGGTAAAAAAACTTCAATTGGTCACAAAGAAGAAAAAATAAAACTAGAAGAATATTTTTTTGAAATCTTACCTAATTATGATGAAGACAGAGTTTACGCGAGTGATATAAAAAAAATCATTCAATGGTATAATATCCTTAATGAAAATGGCATCAAAGATTTTTCAGATACTTTAGATGATGAAAGTAAAGAATCGGAAGAAGAGTAATTACATTTTTCAAGTAAAGGCACTACTAGTTTTTTTTAATTGTTTCAACAGAATGTTCACTCTTTTTCCAATCAATTAATTTAGAGGGGTAGTAATTCACCTTCATTCGCTCTAAAAAAGGAGTTTGTCTTGCAAGTCGTTCCTTATAATTATCCCAATTTCTATTTTCTTCAGTTGACCAACTTAATTCAGAATAACCTATTACTCTTGGGAAGGCTAAATATTCTAATTCAGAAATATTACTAATTGTCTCAGACCATAATGGCGCTTCTACTCCAAGAATATTTTCTTTTGGAATTCCGCTATACGTTTCTGGTGTCCATACATATGCTGTATCAACGGGAATATATGCTGCCCAATGCAGTCCATGTTTAGAAAGAGGGTCATACTGCATATCTAAATACGCTTTTTTTGCAGGAGATAGTAGGACTTTCATTCCTTTTTCAACTGCAAGAGTGGCATTTTCTTTACTATTCCAAAACTGTGTAATTGAGCTAGAATCTATTTTAGCTTGTGCAATTTCATCCCACCCTATCATTTGCTTTCCATGTTTGTGTACAATTTTTTCTACACGTTCTACAAAATAGATATAGTCCTTCTTTTTGGTAACGTGGCTTTCATCTCCACCAATATGGAAATAAGGACCTGGTGTCATTGCAGAAATCTCTTTAACCACATCATCAATAAAGCTATACACTGTATCTTTTCTAGTATCAAATGTGCTAAAACCTACATGTGTTCCCTCATAAAGTTTTGGGGTTTTGCCGTTTCCATTCAAAAAAGGATAAGAAACAGATGCGGCATTGGTATGACCTGGCATATCCACTTCTGGTATAACCATCATATGATGCTTGCTAGCATATGCTACTATTTCTTTATAATCTTCTTGGGTGTAGAATCCGCCTGATTCTCCACCAACTTCTGTTCTACCTCCAATTTCTGTCAATTTTGGCCAAGATTTAATTTCTATACGCCATCCTTGATCGTCTGTTAAATGTAGGTGAAGCGCATTTATTTTATAGTAAGCTAATAAATCGATATACTTTTTAACATCTTCAACACTAAAAAAATGTCTAGCAACATCTAGCATAGCACCTCGGTATTCAAAATTAGGCTTATCTATAATTTTCCCTGATGGAATAGGCCATATTGAACGTGTGTTTAGCGTATCATTACTTTTTCTAGGAATAATCTGCCTTAGTGTTTGAATTCCTCTAAAAGCTGCCTCAGCAGATTTAGCATTTAAAATAATAGAATCCTTTTGTATGTAAAGTTGATAAGATTCTTCATCTTCTAATTCAGAACTATCAACCTGATTAATATAAATAATTCGTTCTATGGTTTCACCTTCAACAGTATTCACCGATAAACGTAAACCTGTTTTTGCATTAATCTTTTCCGATAGAAAGGTCCCCACATTATTTAAAGCTTCACTTCTTGGAGAAGTATATATTGCTGTATACTGATCTAATGCAAAAGCAGAGTTAGTTGGGATTACTTTTAAAGGCATTGGAATTAGTGCCTCTTTTGCTAAATCTGTTTCTGGTAAATTGAGTTTTTCTTTTTTCTCAGTGCAAGAAAGAAAACCAGTAAAAAGGAATAGTATAAAGACGCTTTTGAAAAAAGTAGATTTTATCATTAAATAATTTTAAGCTTTAAATTTAATAAGTAAAACTCAATAAATCAGTTCTCTACAAAAAACAAATTGAGTTTTAGTTTACTAATTGATATGTTTCTTTATTTTTTGATACCAAAGATCATAACCCGCAGCGTTCATATGCAATCCATCCTCTACAAAAATATCAGTTCTTATTTTTCTGCCTGTAAGCATAATATCCCATACGTTGACATAGGATAAATTGATATCCGTTAATGCTAGTTTTTCTAACTTTTTATTTAGGCGTTTATATTTACCCCTTAGATTCCATCTAGCAATACTTGGTTTTGCCGAAATTAAAATAATACTAGTATTAGGATTTTCTTTTTTTATTAGCTGAATGATAGCTTGGGTTGTTTGAATAACCTCTTTTGGCTTCTTTTTGGCGAATATATCATTATCACCTTCGTAAATAAATACTTTTTTAGGCTTATAGCGTAATACTAAACTCTCTAGATGATATAATAAATCAGATGTTTGAGAGCCTCCAAAACCACTATTTAAAATGTGTTGTTCAGGAAAAAGTTCTTGTACATCTTTCCAAAAACGAATGCTAGAACTTCCGGTAAATACTATAGTTTCCTTTGAACTATCCCATAAAGAATCATTTCTTTTAACTATCTCATCTACTTCTTTTTGAAATCCATTTTGTGCATTTATAGTAATTAAAAAAAGGAAAGAAAAAGCTAAACAAAAGATAAGCTTCATATTATGTTACTTTTTAGGTTGAGTAATACCTTCAGCAATAGACCATTCATAAAAACGTTCAATCCACTTATCTGACGGTAATTCTTGTTTTTTCATACCAAAACCATGGCCTCCCTTGGCATACATGTGTAGAGAAACCGATTTACCAGCTGTCCTTAAAGATTCATACAATTCAATAGAACCTTTTGCTAACCCTAGTGGATCATCCGTTGCACAAATCAGTAAAGTTGGAGGAACATCAGTTTTTGGCTCTTTTACTGCAATTACATCGGTCCAAGCATACACCGGAACTAAAAAATCTGGTCTATTCTCTTTCGAATAGTTATAACCTACACCCATGGTTACAGCCCCACCAGCAGAAAACCCCATAAAACCAATTTTTACTGGGTTAATACCATAACTGGTAGCATTCTCGCGAACATAGGTAATAGCATTTAGTCCATCTTGAATAGACAATGGTAAAACCTTTGCTACTTCTTCTCCTATTTTTTTTGGACTAGTAGCGGCTAAGTTTGAAATTTCTGCAACGCCATCTTCTCCTGTTGGAACCAATCGATATTTCAAAACAAAAGCTGTTATTCCTTTTTCTGCAAGCCATTTACCTACATCATTCCCTTCACTATTGATACTATGCGCGAATAAACCACCGCCAGGAGCTACAATTACCGAAGTACCAGTATTAATTTCCTTTACAGGTCTGAAGACTTGCATGGTTGGTTTGGAAACGTTTGTTACTACCTGAGTCCCCCATATTTCGGAGAAATATTCTTTTTCTGAACCCTCCCACGGTATAGATTCCCCACCTTCATTTGGTAATTCAATTATTTCTTGAGCAAGCCCATAGCTTAAGCAAAATAGACTAACAAACAACGCTACTTTATTTTTCATTTTGGAGAAGTTTTAGTTTAACATAAACAGTGCATTTGCAAAAAATAGTTTGCCATTTTCCCAGAAACCTCTAAATAGGGGATTATCCACCATATAAACTACATTTCCAGAACCATATGACTCCGCCCCAAAAACCAAAGATTTTCCTATTTTCTTTTGAGCTTCGCTACCAGCAAAACCAGAAACTGGTCTTGTGTTTGCTTCTAGATACACGGCATTACCATTATCTAAGTAATCGTAGGAATCACTTCCTAATTTTAATGTAAAATATTCTTGATTATAGCCATAAGCCAAAGGATGGGTATTATCTACTTTAACTTTAAAAATTGCTCCAGTAATGGCATTTTTAATACTTTCTCGTTGCCAGTTTTCATGAGGCATTGGTTCTGTTTCAGTACTATCTTTTTCCGTTTTTTTCAATTTAATACTAAAACCTTTCTCTCCATCAATTGCTTTAATAGCACCTCCCATTGCAACTAGATTGCCTCCATTGCGTACCCACTCCTTTAATTTCTTAAGCTGATTTTCATCAAAAAAGCTGCCGTACCAACCTCCAGGTAAAATCAAAGTATCGTACTCATCTAAATCAATACGATTAAAATAGTCACTATCTAAAACTGTTACAGGATAATGTAATTGCTGCTCAAAAAAGTGCCAAATTTCTCCAAAACGATATGTAGATGTAGGTTCCCCAGAAAGCACCGCAATTTTAGGTTGTTTTATCATTTGAACATACCCAGACCCAAAATCTTTCCCAGAGTCTACAAAACCAGTATTTACAGAGGTTAGTTCCGTAAAAGGATTATGTTGAAGCACTTTTTTTAGAGTTCCTGTAAAATCTTTATGATTTTGGTTGTCCGCTTTGGTTATAATTAAACTTCCACGTTTAAAGGATTTCCCTTCAATCTGGAACGGAGAATAACTAGTTCTAACTTTAATTCCTTCTTTTAATAAATTTCCCAAGAATCTAGCATCATCCATGCTATTCCAATCGGTTACATAGGCATATGTGTTTTTGCTTAAGTTTGAATTTTTCGGGGTAGGCGTTGTAAAATTAGTATTGCCTATTTCTGTAGTTGAGGCAATGGCATCTAAGCCATAAGCATAAGGCAAAGACCATGCAGTAATATCATATGTTAGCGAATCGCTTAGTTTGGCATTAGGCTCAAATAAAACCTTTACCATTGTTCCCTTCTTTTGGTTGGTAGAAACAACCAAAGAGTTAGAGTTCATTTTTAGGGAACCAGAAGTATTTGTTTTGTAATTAAAACCTTTTATCGTGCCATTTGTTCCTTTACCATATTCAATGTCATGGTGACTCAACAATTTTGTTAGTGCATTAATTTTATCCTTATCACCGTTTAAAACATAACTCTTGTATTTATAATTTTTATTCTGATAGAATTTTTTAAACTCAACGTTTAGCTTGTCCACATTATTAACAGCAACTTCTACTGTTGAAAGTCCAGTAGTGTGGTGATGCGCAATACGGTCTTTTAAAGTGAGTGTATCACCTATACGGGTAATAATACCTAAACCAGCACGTCCGCTACCGCCTTGCTCATAGGTCATGCCAATTGCTCCGTTATACATAGGATAGGTATCTCCGTAACTAGGATATAAAAGGTCAAACACTTCTTTAGTAAAATAAAACCATCCATTAGCATCAAAATATTTGGCGTGATTTTTACCAATAGTTACTTGAAAATCTCTTTGGAAGTTTGTGATGACTTCATGATAAGGTTCTGCTGCTGGAGCAAAATAATAAGGGTTATTTACTCCCTGCTCATGAAAATCTACATGTACATGTGGCATCCATTTATTGTAGTATTTGATGCGTTGTTGGCTTTCAACTTGTGTAAGCCATGCCCAGTCACGGTTTAAATCGAACATATAATGATTGCTTCGTCCATTCCACCAACCTTCGTGATGTTCTTTACTATTTGGATCTACCTGATGAGGTGAATTTTTATATTGATTGTACCAGTTGCTGTATCGGTCGCGCCCATCAGGATTAATACATGGGTCCATAATTACAACAGTGTTTTCTAGATAAGAACTTTTGCTAGTAAGTAACTCATAAATAGTTTGCATAGAAGCCTCCGTGCTTACACTTTCATTGCCATGAACATTATAACTTAGCCATACAATAGCTTTTGAGGCGCTGCTCTCACCCTCAGTAGACTTTAAATGCTCTTGTCTTATCGATTCTAAATTTGAAATATTGCTTGCTGAAGAAACGTAGGCAAGCAATAAAGGTCTACGTTCATTGGTTTGACCATATTCCGTTAATTGGACTCTATCACTTGCAATTTTTGCTAAATATTCATAATAATCGACCACTTCATAATGCCTTGTAAATTCTGTACCCAGCTCATAACCTAAAAATTCTGAAGGCGATTTTATATTTTGAGCAGTTAATAAAGTGGATAGAAAAAGTGCAGTAAATAGTAAAGAACGATTCATATCTAGATTGGTTTTTGGTAAACTCAAAGCTAACAATATTTAGCAATTAACGTATTTTTAGGAATGGAAAAACACAAGTGGCTTATCTTTAACCCGTTTTTACGCTTTTTATGGAAGTAGACTGTATCGATTTCCGGGAAACTGGATATTTTTCTGAATTAATTTGTGATTATTTAGATAAGAAAAAGGAGCTAGAACCTTTTTACAATCGAATGCCGGAGCTTAGCAATTTTAAAGCTCAAATAGAAGAAAAAGCTAAAAGTTTTCCTCAACAGAATAGAAAAATTCTGAGTGCAGCCCTAAAGAAGCAATATGAAAATGTAAATGCTTCTGAAAAAACTAGTTCTAATATTGATGTGTTAGCTCAAGAGAACTCGTTTACAATAATCACAGGGCACCAATTAAACCTATTTACGGGGCCTCTGTATTTTTTATATAAAATAATTTCTACCATAAATCTAACAGAACAGCTTAAACAAGAATATCCTAATTCTAATTTTGTGCCTGTATACTGGATGGCAACCGAAGACCATGATTTTGACGAAATCAACTACTTTAATTTTGAAGGTAAAAAAGTTCAGTGGAATACCAAAGCTTCAGGTGGAGTAGGAAGACTTTCAACAAAAGGATTAGAGGCTGTTTTTGAAGTTATCCAAGCTAAATTTGGTGCTACAGATAATGCATTATACTTAAAATCGTTATTTAAAAAGGCTTATTTAGAGCATGGAACGCTTACTGATGCCACTCGTTTTTTAGCCAATGAGTTATTTGGTGAATACGGTTTGGTAATTATTGATGGGGATGATGCTGATTTAAAACGATTGCTAATTCCGTATGCTAAAAAAGATATTTTTGAACAGCTTCCGCATGAAATCGTTTCAAAATCTATAAATGAATTAGCATCTGCTTCAGACAATTATAAGATTCAAGTAAACCCTAGAGAGATTAATTATTTCTATTTAAAAGAGGGTTTGCGAGAACGTATTGTAGAAAAAGATGGGACTTACTTTGTAAATGATACAGAAATACAATTTTCTGGGAAGGAATTGGAAGCTGAGTTAGAAAAGCAACCAGAACGTTTTTCACCTAATGTTATAGCAAGACCATTGTACCAAGAGGTTATTCTTCCAAACTTATGTTATATAGGTGGGGGTGGAGAATTAGCCTATTGGTTGGAGCTAAAAGCTTATTTTGAAGCTTTAAATGTTACTTTCCCAATGCTCTTATTGCGTAATTCTGCTTTGGTTATTGCAGAAAAGCAAAGTAAGAAAGTAGAGAACTTAGATTTAGTAATTGCAGATTTATTTCTAAAGCAAAATCAGCTTATTAATAAAAAGATTCGTAAAATTTCAAATATTGATATTGACTTTTCTTCTCAGAAAAAGCATTTAGAAGAGCAGTTTAAGAGCATGTACGAACTAGCGGAACAAACAGACAAGTCTTTCTTAGGTGCAGTAAAATCCCAAGAGGTAAAGCAAAAGAAAGGGTTGGATGCTCTAGAGAAACGATTATTAAAAGCGCAAAAAAGGAAGCTAAAGGACCATGTTGTTCGCTTATCTGATTTGCAGAATACACTTTTTCCGAACCAATCTTTACAAGAGCGTCAACTTAATTTTTCAGAATTATATTTAGAATATGGCACAGCTTTAATTCCGTTTTTAATGCAGGCATTAAAACCACTTCAAAATCAATTTATGGTGCTAAGGCACTAAAAATTCACCAGCCCAATTTTCCTCTGTTTTAGTAAAAAGAACCCGCTGATGATTAGGCTTCTGTAGTTTTAAATATTCAATTGAGGTAGTATCTATCTCGACAATACCAAAATAATTCTCTTCATCTAGGTAAGAAATAGTATCTGGAGTTTTATTTATACTGCCTGGAGGATTGCTAGTGGTATAATCTTTTCGCGCATGCGCTGGTATACCATGCCAATATGTATTTAATTCTTCTTTATCGTTAATGAGTGTGGCTTTACCATCGACCTTTATTTGAATTAGTTTTTTAGGATGGTAAAAGAGCAGGCTTACATTTTTGTTGGTTTGCATCTGCTCAATTTTTGGAGAGCGACTATCCGTATAAAAAGTAAATTTTAAATCTTCAGAAATCTTTCTTAAAACTACCGTGCGTTGTTGAGGCATATCACCATTTATGGTGGCTAATGTAAAATACCTAAAAGGATGTCCTTTCTTATGTATTCCATTAAATAGCGCTGTTTTTAATGTTTCAAAAGCTTTCTCTATCATTGAATTCTATTTTTTTCAAAAATAGTTGAAAAAATAGGTAGGGTTTTTTAAGCGAGGATTGTTTTATATACAAAGTGCTATGAAAAAGGTTTTTAACCTTTAAAAAATATGAATTAGTTAATTTATGTGTTTAGGTTGGTTTTGATTTTATTTTAAAAGCCTCGGAGTGGTTCCTGGGGCTTTTTCATTGCTCTTCCAAAAGTATTTTTTTTTCAAAATAGCGGTAACTAGCAAAAAGACCCGTTCCGCCTTCTCCGACAATATTATTTGGTGAAATAGATAATTCTATAAAAGGGTTAAACTCATTAATATCATTTAAGTAAGTAGCTTTTAGTAGCTCATATAAAGGTGCTTCAGCATTCATCACTTGTAGTACTAAATCTTGATCTTCAAATTGTTGTGTGTCATTTTCAAAACCATATATAGGGAAAAAAGTGGTATTGGCAGAAATAGTTGTTCCATCTCCTAAATTATCGGTTTGGTATGCCTCGGTATCGAAAGATAAATTACGCCTACCTGAAAATTCTTCTCCACGAGCTTCTAAATAACTTCCTATAAAATAGAAATTATCAATATTTTCAATATCAGTAAAGTTTAAATTAAGTTGATACTCTTCACCTCCAAATTCAGATTCTACTACATTAAATTGTTCATTAATCTCAAGTATATTTTCTAGAGGTATACTACAATTTGCAGTATAAAAATTACCCTCTACTAAAACCTCTAACCTATATGACTCTCCTGGTAGAATAGGAAAGTTTTCTGAACTAGCTACATAATTAAAAGTATCTTCTAAATAGGGTAAAAGGATGCTATTGTCAGAATTGTCGGCGATAGTTACTATAGCATCATTTATTAAGAATTTATTTAAGTTCTCAGTATCGTTTTCTAAATTAAATTCTAAACCTAAAGCTGATAATGTTTTGGAGACATTAACAGTTAGGGTGTCATTTTCTGGTGATATAAAACTAGTGATGAATATTTTTTCGTCAATTTCTGTAATATTTGTGTCCACTACATCAGAACAACTTACAAAAGTTGTTATAACCATTAATAAAACACATATGTACCTCTTCATTATTACTTAAATTTAAATGTATAGTTTATAGACGGCACGAGTACTAATATAGAATTTCTAATTAACTCCTGGCGTTCAACGTCTACAGAATCATCACCATCTAAATCTACTAGCCTACTTTCTACTGTATAAAAGAACGGATTACGTCTAGCATAAGAATTATATAAAGAAAAGCCCCAGGTTCTTTCTCCTCTTTTTTTTTGTTTATGAAATTGAATTCCAATATCAAACCTGTGGTTGGCTTCTCCTCTAAAATTATTACGCTCAGCGGAAAATTTATTAGTTTCTAAAAACCCTGAAAAACTAGATGAAAATCGGTCTAAAGAATTTAGAATAGGAATACCTGTGCTAGGTGTTAAGCTAGAAATATTTGCTAGTGTGTAATTTATACCAGAAGAATAAACCCAGTTTGCCGAAAGCGTCATTCTTTTAGATGGTTTGTAGATACCTACTAAAGAAATATCGTGTCGTCTGTCATATCTGGCATTAAAAAGTCTACCCAAGTTAAGTTCTTTAAACCGTCTTTGAGACCATGCTAATGTATAACCCAACCACCCAATAAATGGCCCTTTCTTTTTTCGTAATAAAATTTCAGCACCATAAGCCCAACCTTTGCCCGCAGTAATATCTTCTTCCCAGCTTAATTCTCTTGCGCTTTCTAAATCATCAAATAAAAGAAAAGATGCACCTTCTTTATATTCGATAATATCATCCGTGGTTTTATAATAACCTTCTAGACTTAGAGAGTATTGGTTGTCTGTAAAATCTTTTGCTACACCTAGTGCAAATTGATTTGAGCGTTGTGGTTTTACTTTATCTGTAGATGACACCCATAAATCCGTGGGCAAACCAATACCAGAGCTTGACAAGAGATGTACGTACTGATTCATGTTAGCATATGATGCCTTAACAGCTAAATCTGGTTTTACATTCCAAGATAAGCCTAGGCGAGGTTCTGGGTTTAAGTATGACGTTCTATTTTGTTTAAAATAGCTAAGCCTTAGACCAGCCGAAATTTTAAATTTCCTTGTTATTTTCCAATCATCTTCAATAAAAGCACCACCTTCAAAAGAATTTAATATTTGTTTGGTATTTTGATTGTCTAAAAAAGAATCTTCTATAACTAAACTTTGAGGTGTAAAGTTGTGTATTGTTCCTAAAACTCCGAACCTAATTGTATGATTTGGGTTAGGGTAATAATTAAAATCAGATTTTAAAGTGTAATCGTTAATGCCAGAACTGGTTTTAAAAATACTTTCCTCATTGTCAAACTTATCTTTTAAAGAAACCCTAAACTTATAATTGCTAAAAATTAGTGATGTGTTAGAAAAAAACTTGTTACTAAATTTATGATTCCATCTAAGTGATGAGGTCACATTTCCCCAGCCTAGAAAAGCTTTACTTTTATTTTCATTGTTTTCACCAGAACGCTCATTTCCATAAAATTTATCTTCTCCGTAATAATTACTCCAGTACAATTTATTATTGTTATTAAGTATATGATGTACTTTAAAATTAATATCTGCAAAAAAGTAACCTGCATTTATATCACCATCTATAAAAGGCTGAGCAAGGATATCGGCATAAGTTCTTCTACCACTAAAAAGAAAAGATGTTTTTCCTTTATTAATTGGACCTTCTAAAAGTAGTGATGACGAGATAAGACCAACATTTACTTTTCCTGTAAGTTTTTCTTTGTTGCCATCTTTCATATCTATTTTAATAACTGATGATAATCTACCTCCAAAGCGAGCTGGAAATCCACCTTTAAAAGCTTTAACAGATTTTATAGCATCACCATTAAAAACAGAGAAAAATCCAAATAAGTGATTGCTGTTATATACAACGGCATCGTCTAAAATAATAAGATTTTGGTCTGGTGTTCCTCCACGAACAAAAAAACCAGAACTACCTTCTGTACCTCCACTTATACCTGGTAATAGTTGTAAGGTTTTTAAAATATCTTTTTCTCCCAAAAGCGCAGGAATATCTTGTACTATTTTTGGGTCTAGTTTTTCGGTACTCATTTGAGTTACCTTACTATTATTTGATTGTGATTCTGAGGACACCACTACTTCATCTAATTTTTCTGCTTGTGGTTTTAGAATAATATCAAGTGCTACATCATTGTTTAAATTGACATTAATCTCTTGCGGTGAAAATCCAAGATAAGAAATGGTTATTTTATGTTCTCCTGCAGGTAAGGTGAGTGAATAAAAACCATAATCATTACTGACCGTGCCTAAGTTTAATTCTGCAACAAAAATTGAAACCCCAAGTAATAATTCTTTGCTGCCTTCTTCTGTAATGTAACCGCTTATAGTATTAGAATTATTTTGCCCAAACATTACTTTTTGCGAAAAAGTTGATAGAACTAAACAAACAAGGTTTAACAGTATGTAGCGATTTTTAAAACGTTCTTTTAATGAAAAAATAGAGGATTTAAACAAAATGTTTTTTGGTTTGGATAGTGAAAATATACTTACATTTTCTATGTCAGTTTAAATCTTCACTCTTTTTTAAGACACTCTTTTGAAAGTTTAACACTTGTTAACGGCAATCAAAAGCTAGCTTTATATTTAAATATTTCATTGGCTTGCTCCGAGATAGTTTATTTTTCGATAAGTTGTTAGCAATTCCCTTAAAAACTTACTTTTTAGATTAGGGCAT
>CAYTRI010000001.1:30311-52415 GCA_964440105.1 uncultured Flavobacteriaceae bacterium | reverse complement strand
ATCTCCAAAAACGCCTGCTCAGAAATAATAGGAACACCCAGACCTTCTGCTTTTGTTTTTTTACTTGGTCCCATATTAGCTCCGGCAACTAAAAATGATGTTTTGGATGAAATGGAAGAGGAAACCTTTCCTCCATTATCTTCAATCAATTTTTTGAGTTCTGTACGACCAATAGTTTCAAATACTCCAGAAACTACAAAGGTTTTTCCTTTTAAAGTATCTGATTGATTTTGAAGTTGTTCTTCAGACAAAGAAAACTGCAACCCATAAGATTGTAGTCTTTCCACAACTTCCATATTAGTTTCCTCACTAAAAAATTGAACTACACTTTCTGCTATACGCTCCCCTATTTCATCGACAGCAACTAATTCTTCTTGAGTAGCAAGCTTTATAGCATCTATATTTTTATAGGCTTTTGCCAACTTTTTAGCTACAGTTTCGCCAACATACCGAATACCCAATCCAAACAAAACACGTTCAAAAGGAATTGCAGTAGAAACAGCTACTCCTGCAACTAAATTCTCTGCCGACTTTTCAGCCATACGCTCCAAAGGCATTACCTGTTCTTTGGTAAGAGTATATAAATCAGCATAATTCTTAATTAAACCTTCTTTGAATAATAATTCTACAGTTTCACCTCCAAGCCCTTCAATATCCATAGCCTTTCGTGAAATAAAATGCTGAATACGTCCTGTAATTTGTGTTGGACAACCTGTATCATTAGGGCAAAAATGTTGCGCCTCCCCTTCTTTACGGACCAATTCGGTTTCACATTCTGGACAATGCGTTCTATAAATGGTAGGAGTTGAATCTGCTGGGCGCTTTGTAAAATCGACAGCAATAATTTTTGGAATTATTTCACCACCTTTTTCTACAAATACAGTATCTCCTTCTCTGATATCTAGCTTTTCAATCTGGTCCGCATTATGAAGCGAAGCCCTCTTTACGGTTGTCCCTGCTAAAAGAACCGGCTCCAAATTAGCAACTGGTGTAATGGCTCCAGTACGCCCAACCTGATATGTAATTTCATTAAGTACCGTAGAAACCTGTTCTGCTTTAAACTTGTAAGCCATTGCCCAACGAGGAGCTTTAGCGGTATACCCCAACTCTTCTTGATGACGAAGACTATTCACCTTAACCACAACACCGTCAGTTTCATAAGGTAAATCATGTCGTTTTACATCCCACTCTTCAACAAACTGCATTACAGCATCCGTTGTTTTACATAGCTTGGCAACAGTTGGCACTTTAAAACCCCATTCCCGTGCTTTTTCAAGCATAGCAAACTGAGAATCAAAACTCAAATCTTTTCCAACAATACTGTACAAAAGACATTCTAAAGGGCGTTGCGCAACTAAGGCACTGTCTTGCAACTTTAAACTCCCTGAAGCGGTATTTCTCGGATTCATATACGCTTCCTCGCCGTTAGCCAATCTTTCTTGGTTCATTTTGGCGAAGCCTTCTAGCGTAAGAATAATTTCACCCCGAATATCAAATTTTGGTGGATAGTCACCTTTCAATTGTAGTGGAACAGATTTTATCGTTTTAATATTAGCAGTTACATCATCTCCTTGAAAACCATCTCCACGCGTTACCGCTCTTATTAATTTTCCTTCTTCGTAGGTTAAACTAATTGATGCCCCATCATACTTAAGTTCGCAGGTAAATTCGACTTTTTCAACGCCTAAATTTTTTAAAACTCTTTTCTCCCAATCTTCCAAATCCTCTTTGGAATAGGAATTATCCAAAGAATACATTCTAGATTCATGTACTACAGTTTCAAAATTTTTAGTAACAGCACCTCCTACTCTTAACGTTGGTGAAGAAGCATCATAAAATTCTGGATGTTCTTTTTCTAAGGCTTGGAGTTCTTTAAGTTTTGCATCAAACTCAAAATCTGAAATAGTCGGATTATCCAAGACATAATAATTGTAATTATGCCTCCTGAGTTCTTCTCTTAGCGATCCTATGTTTTCTTTAACGCTCATTTACGTTTGTTCTTTAGTTAGCCATTTTGGAACTGGCATTGGGCTATAATTCTTCATTTTACTAAGTAAGCCATCAATAGACTCGTCTACCAAAATCATATCAAAATTGATTTGCTTAACAAAGCCCTGATTTACCATATGTTGAAGCATCTTTAATAATGCATCATAAAAACCATTGGTATTTAAAACCCCTATTGGATATTGATGTAGCCCGAGTTGTGCCCACGTAAGCATTTCAAAAAACTCTTCTAAGGTGCCATAACCTCCTGGTAACATTATAATTCCATCTGATAATTCATGCATTTTAAGCTTACGCTCATGCATGTCTTGGGTAATTATCAATTCACTAAGATTAGGATGAAATACTTCTTTTTTCATTAAAAACTTTGGTATAACACCTATAACATCTCCTCCATTAGCTAAAACACCTGAAGCAACTTTACCCATAATGCCAATCTTGGCACCACCATAAATCAACCAGATATTATTATTAGCCAGAGTTTTACCCAAAGCTAAAGCCTCCTTGCCATATTTTTCATCAACTCCATCACTACTCCCACAAAAAACCACTACACTATTCATTAGCAAATTTTTATGCCCTTAAGCATTCTATTATTTCCAAAAATATCTTTTTTCAAGATGACTTCCTTAAAATTTTTACTCTCAAAAAGTTCTTTTGTTTCTTCGCCTAAATACTGATTAATTTCTAAGTAAACTCGACCATCTTTAGAAAGATTCTTTTTAGAGAATTTAGCAATAGCTTTGTAAAATAAAAGTGCATTATCATCTGGAACAAATAAAGCCAAAGAAGGCTCATGATTTTTTACATTATTCTGAATTTCTTCTTTCTCTAATTCCCTAACGTAGGGTGGATTAGAAACAATGACATCAAACTGCAAGTTCAAGTTCAAGTTCAAAATATCTCTATGGATAAACTCAATAGCAACTCCATTTAATTCTGCATTTGTTTTAGCTACCTCCAAAGCTTCTTCTGAAACATCCAATGCAGTTACTTTAGCATTCGGTATAGCTTTAGCTAACGAAATTGCAATACAACCACTGCCAGTACCAATATCCAGTATTCTGAGGTTTTTTTTATTAGGAGAAGTGGGAATGACACTTCGAGTTCCCTCAGTGTCCACTATCCACCGTACCAATTCCTCAGTTTCTGGTCTAGGGATTAAAACACTCTCATTTACTTTAAAAGTTAAGTCCATAAATGAAGTTTCACCTAAAATATATTGAATGGGCCGCTCCAATTTTAATTGAGCAAGGCCAGTAAAAAAAGGCTGTTCTTCTTCTTTAGAAATCGCAAGGTTTGGCTTCATTACCAAGGCGAAACGCTCTAACTTCAAATACTTTTCTAACATCAAATAGAAAAAGTTAGCAACTTCTTCTTTGCCATAAATACCATCTAATTCTAAGTGAAATATTTTTTTTATCTCGGATACCTGCATTATAAATCTTTTAGCATCCAAACAGGGCAAGAGTAGTGACCGGTGTCTCCCATGCGTGCATCAATATATTCAAAGCCATTGTTTTTATATAGCTTCTGTGCCGCTTTCATATAAGGCATAGTTTCTAAGTAGCATTTTTCATAACCAAAACTTTTAGCTTCCGCTAAGCATATTTCAATCATTTTAGAACCCAAGCCTTTTCCCCTAGCTTCTTCTAAAAAATACATTTTTTGCAACTCACAGACATTCCCCTTATAATTATCTAATTCTGCAATTCCCGCACAGCCTATAATCTTATTATGCTCTTCTGCAACAAAATATGTTGCTTTAGGCCTATCATAAGCCTCAAACATACTATCCAATATTGGGTCGGCATAAGCAGTACCCACTTTTGGGACACCTAAATCTTCCAGAATTTTACGTATAACCTTAGCAACTTGTGCATTATCATCTTTAGTTATTTTACGAATTATGGGTGACTTCATTTTGAAATTTATTGTACTACTTTTATAACGTGAATATAGATGAAAAATACATGTTTCGCTGTATAGAATTAGCTAAAAATGGCTTAGGAACTACAGCTCCAAACCCTATGGTGGGATGTGTGATAATTCATAATGAAAAAATTATTAGCGAAGGGTATACAAGTTCTTACGGAGGTCCACATGCAGAAGTGAACGCAATAAACAGTGTAAAGGACAAATCACTATTTTCAAAATCAACTTTATACGTTACTTTGGAGCCCTGCGCTCATTTTGGTAAAACACCACCTTGTGTAAATCTTATCCTAGAACATAAAATACCTAAAGTGGTCATCGGTTTAAAAGACCCAAACACTAAGGTAGCAGGGAAAAGCATTAAGCTTTTAAAAGATGCTGGTTGTGATGTCCTAGTTGGTGTTTTAGCGGATGAATGCGCTAAACTTCATAAACGTTTTCTTACTTTTCAAGAGAAAAAACGACCCTATATCATCCTAAAATGGGCAGAAACTAGGGATGGTTTTATTGCTCCTGAAAATAACGTTAGAGGTTCTGAGCCTAAACCATTTTGGATTACCAACGCATATTCCAAACAACTGGTTCATAAATGGAGAGCTGAAGAACAAGCTATTCTTGTTGGCACTACTACAGCTTTAGCTGATAATCCAAAACTTACTTTAAGAAGTTGGAAGGGCGAAAACCCTATTCGGATTCTAATTGATAAGAACCTAAAAACACCTGCAACGTATCATCTTTTAGATGCTTCAGTAAAAACTATTGTAATTACATTAGAAAATGACAAGGCAAAGCATAAGGATGAAATAACGTATGAGATTGCTTCTTTTAAAAATTTGCCTGAAGAAATCTGTGCTATTTTACACAGACATAATATCAACAGTGTTTTGATTGAAGGTGGGACAAAAACACTACAATCTTTTATTGACTCCAATTTATGGGAGGAAGCCAGAATATTTAAAGGAGAACTAAATTTTTCAAAAGGACTTAAAGCTCCTGAAATCCTTGGACGACAGATAAGCTTAGAGAAATTACTAAACGACCAACTTACTATACTCCAAAATGATTAAAAACCTTATTCTTGATTTTGGTGATATTTTTATTAATCTAGATAAACCTGCTACAGCAAAGGCGATGCAGCCATTCGGATTTACTGAAATAACACCAGAGCTAAATTCTTTGTTTGAAGAATATGAAAAAGGGTTAATTACAACAGAGTACTTTCTAAATACCACAAATCAGCTATTTCCTAAAGCAGCTAGAAAGAACCTAATTGATGCTTGGAATGCAATTCTTTTAAATTTTCCGGATTACCGACTAGAATTTATAGAAGAACTAGCAAAAACGAATGAATATCGCATGTTTTTATTAAGTAATACAAATGATTTACATATTGAATTTGTAAAAAACCAGATAGGGTCTATTAGGTATGAACGTTTTAAAAGTTGTTTTGAAGTTTTCTACCTTTCCTACGAAATGAAAATGCGAAAACCAGATTCAGAAATATTCGAATTCGTACTTCAAGAAAATAATTTGATAGCAGAAGAAACACTTTTTGTGGATGATACTAAGGAAAATACTGATACTGCTGCTGAATTAGGGATTCAGACTTGGAATTTAGAAGTTGGCAAAGAAGATATTATCGCTTTAAAAACAAAATTATAATGTTAGACCTTGCTTTAAGTGTACTTTGTTCAAGTTTAATATTTGTCATTTTTAAATTATTTGATGTTTTTAAGATTCAGACATTCTATGCTATAGTAACTAATTATATAGTTGCTTGTATCACTGGCGTAATTCTTTATCAAGAAAAAGTTGATGTAGTTCAGGTATATCATTCAAACTGGTTTTGGGGTACACTAGCCCTTGGAATACTTTTTATTTTGGTCTTTAACATAATGGCAAAAACATCACAAGAGGTTGGAGTTTCAGTAGCATCTGTTGCAACAAAAATGTCTTTAGTAATTCCAGTGATTTTAGGAGTTATACTTTATCAAGAATCATTATCAGCCTTAAAAATACTTGGAATTCTATTAGCTTTAGCTGCCGTTTATTTTACTTCTATTAAGGAAAAGGGATTAAAATTTTCAAAAAAAATACTTTTACTCCCTATCCTTTTATTTATGGGTTCAGGTATTATTGATGCGAGTATCAATTACTTTAGAGAAACACACTTAACGACTGCAGAATTTCCGCTGTTTTCTTCTACCGTATTTGCAGCAGCAGCTACTACAGGCTTGTTATTCATTCTTTTAAAAGCTATAAAGCAGCCTGTAAAAGTAAACTTTAAGAACATACTTGGAGGTATTGCACTTGGAATACCTAATTACTTTTCAATCTTTTTTCTTTTACGTGCGCTGCAAAATGATCAATTAAATAGTGCTTCTGTTTTCACCATAAATAATGTGGCAATAGTTATGTTTTCTACACTTTTAGGAATTATTCTATTTAAAGAAAAATTGATTTCAAAAAACTGGGCAGGAATAGCATTAGCCGTTATAAGTATTTTACTAGTAGCTCTTTTCTAATGAAAAAAGACACCTATAAAACTATTTCTAATCCTTCAGTTGGAGTTTTACTAAAAGAAAGGAAGAGTAAATTTTACGGGTATGCTTTTCCAATAAATTCAGAGGAAGACGTAAAACCAATAATAAACACCCTTAAGAAAAAGTATCACTCAGCTGGGCATGCCTGCTATGCATGGCAATTAGGAACAGATACAATTACCTACCGAGTTAATGATGATGGAGAACCAAATAATTCTGCTGGGATGCCAATTTATGGGCAAATTCAAGCATTTAGTGTTACAAACATTCTAGTTGTTGTTCTTCGTATCTATGGCGGTACCAAACTTGGAGTTGGCGGTTTAATTCAGGCATATAAAGCTTCAGCACAGTTGGCTATTGAATCTTCAGATATCACAGAAAAATTAATTGAAGTTCAATTTCAAGTAATCTTTAATTATCCAGAGATGGATAGGGTAATGCGCATTATTAAACAAGAAAATATTTCTATTATCTCTCAAAAATTAGAAATTGAATGCCAGCTTATTGTTTCAGTTAGAAGAAGTGAAAGCGATACGGTAGAAAAACGATTTAAAGAAATACATAGAGTAAAAGTCAAAAAAAGTGATTAAAAACTAAGTTTTTCTAAAATATAATCTGGGCATTTTATTGGTTTATTTTTTTCTACGCTCATAAACGCCAAAACAGTGTTTGCCTCTATAAGTAATTCCCTAGTTTCATTATAGATTTTGTAGTCAAATTCAATCTTTACTAGGGGCCGCTTTTTCAAAATAGTTTCTACAGTAATTAAATCATCATATTTGGCAGACTTTAAGTACTTTATTTGTAAGTTAATTACTGGTAATTGTATTCCATTATCTTCCATAGATTTGTAGGTAACGCCCAAATCCCTTAACCACTCTACTCTACCCATCTCTAGGTATTGCGCATAATTTCCATGGTAGACAATTCCCATCTGATCTGTTTCTCCATATCGCACTCTAAAAGAAAGTTTATGATTTCTCATATTTTTAACTGAAAAGGTATATATTTATAGGCTTTGATTTCTTGACGGGAACATGCGAAAAAAAAAGTATAAATTCAACTCATAATCATTTTTTTTTTAGCTTTTTTGTTCACATATTTGTCTCACCTATTTTAATAGGAGAAACCAGAAAGTTTTGTCTTAAAAAACTTAAAACACTAACCAACAAACAAAGGAATATTTTTTATGAGTGTTACTGCATCTTCCGTTTGGGACAACTGTTTGGCTTTTATCGAAGATAATATCCAACCGCAGGCATTCAAAACTTGGTTTAAACCAATTATTCCGGTTAGACTAACAGACAAGGCTTTAAGTATTCAAGTGCCAAGTAAATTTTTCTATGAATGGCTTGAAGAACATTATGTTAAACTTTTAAAGGTAGCACTAACTAAGGAATTGGGTGACAGCGCTAAACTGGTATACATTATTAAAATGGAAAATAAGTACGGTAATAATGAACCTTTTACCGAAAAAATACCTAGTTCTAATCGTTCAACAATGGCGCCACAAGAACTTGATGTTCCTATAACTTCTAAAAATCCAGAATTAAAGAATCCATTCGTAATTCCAGGTATACGTAATATAAAGATTGAGTCTCAACTAAATCCAAATTATAGTTTTGAAAATTTTTTAGAAGGTGATTCTAACAGATTAGCAAGGTCTGCTGGTATGGCAGTTGCGAATAAACCAGGAGGAACATCGTTTAATCCTTTATTAATTTTTGGTGGTGTTGGATTAGGAAAAACACATCTAGCACATGCTATTGGTGTAGAAATTAAAGATAAATATCCAGAACGTACTGTTCTATATATTTCTGCTGAAAAATTTACCCAACAATATATAGAGTCTGTAAAAAAGAATACCCGAAACGATTTTATTCATTTTTATCAGTTAATAGATGTTTTACTAATTGATGATGTACAATTCTTGTCTGGTAAATCTGGAACCCAAGATGTATTCTTTCATATTTTCAATCATTTGCATCAAAATGGAAAGCAAGTCATCCTAACTTCCGACAAAGCACCAGTGGACATGCAAGACATTGAGCAACGTCTGTTATCTCGTTTTAAATGGGGACTTTCTGCTGAGCTACAAGCTCCAGATTATGAAACTAGAGTCTCAATTCTTAAAAATAAGCTTTACAGAGATGGAGTTGAAATGCCTGATGAAATTATAGATCATGTTGCTAAAAATATTAAAACTAACATTAGAGAACTTGAGGGTGCAATTATTTCATTAATTGCTCAATCTTCATTTAATAAAAGAGAAGTTACTCTAGAGTTAGCACAACAAGTTGTTGAAAAATTTGTAAAGAATACCAAACGCGAGGTTTCTATAGATTACATTCAAAAAGTAGTATCAGATTACTTTGAAATGGATGTAGCAACACTTCAATCAAAAACTCGTAAACGCCATATTGTACAAGCAAGGCAATTAGCAATGTTTTTTGCTAAGAAATTCACTAAAGCCTCTTTAGCAAGTATAGGTTCACAAATTGGTAAGCGTGACCACGCTACCGTTCTTCATGCATGCAAAACAGTTGATAATTTAGCTGAAACTGATAAGCAGTTTAGAAAGTATATTGAAGATCTCAACAAAAAATTTACTTAATCAATTTAGAACATGACCAAAGTTTTAATGGTGTGCCTTGGCAATATTTGTAGGTCTCCATTAGCAGAAGGTATCTTAAAATCTAAAACGAATCCAGATTTAGTTTTTGTAGATTCTGCGGGTACTGGTGGTTTTCATATTGGTAATAAACCAGATGAACGTTCCATAAATGTTGCAAGGAATTATGGTATAGACATTTCCAATCAAAGATGTAGAAAGTTTTCGCATTCAGATTTTAAAATTTTTGATTATATATATGTTATGGACAAAAGCAACTATGACAATGTTATCTCCCTTGCTTCTAACGAGGTTGAAAAAGATAAAGTAAAATTACTTTTAAGCGAAAGTTCAACTGGATTACAAGAAGTCCCTGACCCATATTATGGTGGCGACGATGGATTTGAAAATGTTTTCCAACTAATAGATAATGCTTGTAATATAATTTCAGAAAAACTAAATTAAAAATGCAAACAAATAGTTCTTTTGGCAAGTTATATTTAATACCAACTACCCTGGGAGATAGTGCTCCACTTGAAGTGTTGCCTATTTCCATTAAAAGAGCAGTTGAAAATATTGATAATTATATAGCGGAAAATGAGAAAACAGCTCGCAGGTTTATAAAAAACATAAGTCCTAATAAATCTCAACCAGATTTACATTTTGATGTTTTAAATAAATTCACCGAACCTTCAGAAGTTCCTAATTACTTAAACCCTTGTCTTAATGGTCAAGATGTTGGGCTTTTATCTGAAGCTGGCTGCCCTGCTATTGCAGACCCTGGCGCCAATGTTGTTCGTATAGCTCATGACAAAAAGATACAAGTAATACCACTGGTAGGACCTTCTTCGATTTTACTAGCAATGATGGCTAGTGGAATGAATGGTCAGAATTTTGCATTTAATGGTTATTTACCTATTGATAATACAGAACGTAGAAGTACTCTAAAAAAGTTTGAGCGTTTATCTAAGGAATCTGGCCAGGCACAAATTTTTATAGAAACACCATATAGAAATGATAAGCTATTGGCAGAATTAACTAAAACCCTACAACCAAGCACACAACTTTGTATTGCTGCCGATATTAGTTTACAGACAGAAACTATATACACAAAATCAGTATCTGAATGGCAAAAAATAACACTAGACCTACATAAAAGGCCAGCAATTTTTATTATTCAAGCATAAAAAATCCCAAAACATTTACTGCTTTGGGAAAATTAAATATACCGTTCTCGTATTTTATATCCTAGGGTTATGTATAGGCTTTACTACAGAAATGTCATAACCTTTAAACCTATTAATATAGTAAGCAACGTTACTTCCATAAGCATCAGAAAAGTCCTTTTTCCCGTAAGACCTTAAGTATTTTTTCACATTACCAGCTCCAGCAAGGTGCGCAGCAGCAATAATTCCGGATTCTGAAATTGTCGTTCCATTTATTCGTTTTCCAACGAATCTTTTAATGTCTCGTCTTAAAATCCACTTATTCCTAGATACATTTAATTGAAAAATATTTTCTTGTAATACTGGGTCATTTAAAAACTGCTTGGTTTCATGAACGCCCATCAACTTTAAAGTATTGGCTCCAAATTGATATTTTCCCAAATACCCTAATGTATTTATTACTTGATAGTCTCCTTGTGACTCTTTGAATGCCACAGCCTCCTTAAAACCTAGGAAATCTTTTTTTAAGAAAATCGTGCTTAATTGATATTGTTCATCTTGTGACTCCAATGTTGGATAGGCTACCAAAGTATTTATTAATACTCTGGAAGTATTTGGAAGTGTTACTGCTTCTGTATCCGGTTCAACTCCGTTTTTTCCAAAACTAGTTAAAACAACAACAATTACCAGATGCCCTAAAAAACTGACCCATCTTTTCATAATTCAAAATTTTAATTTCTGTTATTACATACAGATTTAAATTTCGGGGGCAAATTTAGTGGGGGAAGTCTTATATCTGGTAATAAATTTCCTAAGATTTTCTTAAATGGATTACAATTTCCGTTATACGGTATCGAAATATCGTTAAAACAAGCTTATCGTCTGATATTCTGATTATTCAGCCATCGGATGTACTGCACTTTATTCCGATTATGTTGCGCTAAACTTTTTGCAAACATGTGATATCCAAAGTTAGAAATGTTGGATACCATATAAAGATAATCATGTTTTTCAGCATTTAAAACACCATCAATTGAAGAAATATCTGGCATTGTAATTGGACCAGGCGGCACACCTGTATTTTTATAGGTATTGTAAGGAGAATTAATTTCTAAGTCTCTATATAAAACTCTTTTAATGATGGTATCGTAATTACCCGTTTCTTTTTTTATTGCATATATTACCGATGGATCTGCCTGTAAAAACATTCCTTGTCTAATTCTATTTAAATACAATCCAGCAACCTTTGGTCTTTCGTCAACCTTAGCTGTTTCCTTTTGAACAATTGCTGCCAAAGAAACAATCTCCGTTGGTGATAAACCTAACGCTTGTGCTTTTTCTATTCGATTCTCATTCCAAAATTTGTCATATTCTTTCTTCATTCTGTCTCTGAACTGTTCTCCATCGGTATTCCAAAAGAATTCATAAGTGTTAGGGATGTACATACTTAATTTAGTATCATCATTAAAACCATTTACATTTAAAAAATCTTGAGCATTAAACGCTTCAACCAGAGAAATACTATCCGTTTCTAATTGCTCTGCTACCCTTCCAGCAAGAGCTTCAACTGTTTCTTGATTATTAAAAGAGACCTTAACTGGAATATTCCTGCTACGTAAAGAATTAATAATATCGTTATTATTCATTCCTTTTTTAATTACATATTTCCCACCTTTAATATTAGAAGCATAGCCCTTACGTTGAGCTACAGCATCAAACGAATTAATATCTTCTAATAATGGAGTAAGCTGTTCTTTAACTTGACCAAAAGAGGCGTCTGAAGGAATAAAAACATAAGCCTCTTCGTTATTAAAACTAGTATTAGGTGAGAATATAGCATCATATATGGTGTAAGCAAAAAATCCGCAAATAACTAATCCTAAAATAGCAGTTGCCCAAATTACTTTTTTTAAGTTTTTCATTTTAAGATTTTATTTTTTGATATAGAATTTCGTTTTTGAATTCCCCATTGGTCAATAACCAATCTTTCTTAACTCCCACTTTTTCAAAGCCCTTCTTTTCAAATAATCGAATGCTGGGCATATTGGTCTCTATAATATTAGCATATAGCTGATGTAAGTTTAGGGTAGAAAATGTATAATTTATGACTAAATCTAGTGCTTCCTCTCCTACTCCCTTATTTCTGTTCTTTTCACTTATAACTATAATTCCAACACCTGCTCTAAGATGTTTTGGGTCAAAATCGAATATATCTATAAGCCCTATTTTATTATTAGACATATCACAGATGCACAAACGCAATTGTTTTACTTCATAAATATCTCGATGCGCATTATCTAAATATAATTGTAATACTTTTTTTGAATAAGGAGCTAGTGTACCGCTAACTTCCCATACAGAAGTGTCATTTTCAAGTTGATAAAGAAAATCTAAATCTTGAGATTCAAGTGCCCTTAAATAGATATGTTCACCTTTTAAACTTAACATGAAATCTCACCTTTAAATACAAAATTTGCGGCTCCAATGAGATTAACATTTGTATAGCTTCCTTCATTTTTATTGAAAGAAACTTCTAATTGACCTCCTTTAGTTTTTATAAAAATATGTTTGTCAGGTGTTGTTCCTGTATGGTGCATAGCTAAAGCAACAGCAGTCACTCCAGTGCCACATGAGAGCGTTTCATTCTCAACTCCTCGCTCGTAAGTCCGTATTTGAAAAGTGTTAGAACCGACTGGTTCTACAAAATTTATATTACTCCCAGCTTGTCCGTATATTCCATAGCGTAACTTGGCGCCTTCTTTTGCAACATTCAACTCTGCTAAATTTTCAACGGGTTGCACATGATGCGGTGAACCAGTATCTAAGAAAAGGTACTTCTCTTTGGCTTTAATCTCATCAACATCAATCATCTGTAATGTGACAATATCATTATCTATTCTAGCCTTATGTAACCCATCAATAGCATTAAAGGTAGTTTCACTTTGAATAATATTCAATTTTTTAGCAAAAGCTACTATACAACGTCCGCCATTTCCACACATCGAACTTTCATTTCCGTCTGAATTATAGTAAACCATTTTAAAATCAGATAATTCATCATTTTCCAAGAGAATTAGTCCGTCTGCTCCAACACCAAATCTTCTATCACATAAAAATGCAACTAACTTAATATCTTGTTTTGGGAAGATTTGTTGGCGGTTATCAATAATCACAAAATCGTTGCCTGTGCCTTGATACTTATAGAATGTGAAGTTAAAACCAAAATGCATCGAACAAAGATACTATATTCTTTAAGGTTTCTTTTGCAGTTAAAAGAGCGTTAAACTGTTAAAATGAACTTTTTTTTTCGACTATTTTTAGGACGGCTAAATGTTAAAACAAAATTTTGAATATGAAATGAGCCAAACAAAATTTTAGAAACTATCTAAAATGATTACTGGCGAATTACATCTGACATTAAAAAAACAATAAAATTAAAACAGATGAAAAGAACAGCAAATTTATTCGTAGTTGCCCTTTTAGCAGGAGGAATAACCTTAGGGGCTTATAAATTATTTTTTGAAAAAGAAACCTATAACTACTTGTCTGATGATAATGGTGCTTCCTTTGTTACTACAAGTAATTTAACAGCATCTGCTAGAGGAGCTGGTATTAATGAGGTTGACTTTACAATTGCAGCAGAGAAAACTGTTAATGCGGTAGTTCACGTAAAGAACATGGCTTTAGTAGAAAGCAACGGTGTTTCACAATTTTTCTATGGTTCTGAAGCTACACAAAGACCTCAGGTGGGTACAGGCTCAGGTGTTATTATTTCGCCAGACGGATATATAGTAACAAACAATCATGTTATCGCTAAATCTACAAAGTTAGAAGTTACTTTAAACAACAATAAAAGTTACGAAGCAGAAATTGTAGGCGCGGATGCGAATTCTGATATAGCACTAATAAAGATAGATGTTGAAAACCTACCCTATTTAGCTTTTGGAGATTCTGATAATGCAAAAATTGGGGAATGGGTTCTAGCGGTAGGTAATCCTTTTAATTTAACCTCTACGGTAACAGCTGGGATTGTTAGTGCAAAAGCACGTTCATTGGCTGTTGCGCGTAATCAATCCTTTATTCAAACAGATGCGGCAGTAAATCCAGGAAATAGCGGCGGTGCTTTAGTCAATACTAATGGCGATTTAATAGGAATTAACACAGCAATCACCTCGCAAACAGGTTCTTATGTTGGATATTCTTTTGCAGTACCAAGCAATATTGCCAAAAAGGTGATTGATGATTTGTTAGAATTTGGGAATGTCCAAAAAGGTATTTTAGGTGTTTCTGCTGCTAATGTTAATTCTCGTGAAGCCTTAGAGAAAGGTCTCAATGAAATTCAAGGTGTTTATATTTCAGGTATTGAAGAAGAGTCTGGTGCAAAGGATGCTGGTTTACTAGAGGGTGATATCATTAAACAAGTTGACAATGTGAGAGTAACCAAGTTTGCAGAGTTAACTGGTTATTTATCTGCTAAACGACCTGGTGATGAAGTTGAAGTTACTATTGATAGAAATGGCAAAAAAATGGTATTACCTGTTATTTTAAAGAAAAATGTGACTGTTGATGTGCCAATAATGGGTTTCAGGGTTAAGGACCTTTCTAAAAAAGATAAAAAACAATATAATCTTGATGAAGGTGTAAAAATTATTGCAGTTCCAGAATACTACAAAAACTACGACTTAGTAGGCAAAATAATCATAAAAGCTGATGATGAAACAATTAATGATATTGAAGATGCCAAAGATGTGTTTAGCGGCATCTCTAGATATGGTAGTACCAGCATCACATTAATATCTAAAAACGGAGAGCGAGAAAAATTAATATTTAGGCCATAACTAGCATATAATATTTTAAAAAAGCGCCTTAAATAAGGCGCTTTTTTATTTGTATAATTTCTTTTACGAAAACGTTTGAAATAACTATTTTTGCCAAAAATTTAAAACAACCATTACTCCAGTTATGAGTGACAATAAATCTTACGAAAAAGAACTAGCATTTCAAGCAGATAGAAGAAAAGCAACTACCGAATTTATTAAGCTAATTAGTGATTTATGGTATGATAAATCTATTGAAGTTGTCCTCTTTAAAAATCAGGTTATAGACAAAAACGTAAGTGATATCATAAACCTACATGAATATGCTGGGGAGTTTGTTCAAAAACCAATTTCAATTTTTGATTCTGTTGAACTTCTTAGAGCTATTAACGATATTAAAATGCCTGCTGCAAAATTGGATATTGGAAAGCTTACCTATGAATATCATTCTCAAGAAAACAGTCACCTTAATGTAAAAGCTTTTGTCCTTGATAAGCTAAATGACTCTAAAGAGTCTAAAGGAATTAAACCAAAAGATGTTGTCTTATATGGTTTTGGTAGAATAGGTCGTTTATTGGCTCGCGAACTAATGGCAAAGACAGGTAAAGGCAATCAATTACGGCTTAGAGCAATTGTTACTCGTGGAGAAGTTAGTGATGCTGTTTTAGAAAAAAGGGCAGCTTTAATGCGTACAGATTCTGTTCACGGACAATTTAGCGGAACTGTAGAGATTGATTCAAAGAAAAAAGCGCTTTTAATCAATGGAACCACTGTTCATATTATTAGTGCAGATAAGCCAGAAAGTATTGATTATACTAAATATGGTATTTATAATGCGCTTGTTATTGATAATACAGGTGCTTTTAGAGATAAAACTGCACTATCGAGACATTTAGAGGCTAAAGGAGCCAATCGAGTTTTATTAACTGCTCCAGGGAAGGAGATTCCTAATATTGTTCATGGTGTAAATCATAAAGAATATAATCCAGATACAACGAAGATTTTTTCTGCTGCATCTTGTACCACAAATGCAATTACACCCATTTTAAAAGTAATTGAAGATTCGCTAGGTATAAAAAAAGGACACCTTGAAACTATTCATGCTTATACCAATGACCAAAATTTGGTAGACAATATGCACTCAAAATACCGTCGTGGAAGAGCAGCAGCATTAAATATGGTAATTACAGAAACTGGGGCAGGAAAAGCAGTGGCGAAAGCACTACCATCTTTGGATGGCAAGCTAACTTCAAACGCAATTCGCGTACCAGTACCAAATGGTTCTCTAGCAATTTTAAATTTAGAGGTTAAAACCAAAACTTCTACTGATGCAGTTAATACAATTCTCAAAAAATACGCACTTGAAGGGGATTTAGTTGAGCAAATAAAGTATTCGTTAAGTAATGAGTTAGTTTCTTCAGATATTGTTGGCACATCTGCTCCTTCAATATATGACAGCAAAGCCACGCTAATTTCTGCTGATGGGAAAAATATTGTACTATATATTTGGTATGACAACGAATATGGATATTCTCATCAAGTAATTAGATTAGCAAAATATATCGCAAAAGTTAGACGATATACGTATTACTAGACGAAAACTTTAAAAGAGATAAATTCATTTTTTTGGTGATTTATTTTATTGATGTACCTTCGTTTTGCTCTAAATTGAAAGTAAAGTAGAACTCCTATGAAAAAAATTATAATACTCTTAGGCGGATTATTATTAGCTATAAATCCGCTTAAAGCGCAAGAACAAACAGAAGATACTAGCATTAATACACAATTTGAAACTATAATAAGAAAATCAACTAATTATAGACAAGGTGGTAAGCGATATGAAGTAGTACGGCTTCTAGAATTAGAAGCTCTTAGAAAGAATATTTTAGACTCAATTTCTACATCTAACAACAACATTGTAAGTCTTAGAGCTACTATAGCGGAAAATGAAACTTCTATTAGTTCATTAAATACTAAATTGGACGAAACCACAAAGAATCTTACCCAGCTAACTGAAGAAAAAGATAGCATGTCATTCTTTGGGGCCATGGTTTCTAAAGGAACTTACAAGCTAATTGTCTGGTCTATTATTTTTGGCCTCCTGGCATTTTTATTATTCTTTATTTATCGTTTTAAAAATAGTAATTTCTTAACTCAACAAGCGAAATCTGCTCTTACGGATGTAGAAACAGAATTTGAACAACACCGTAGAAGATCATTAGAAAGAGAACAGAAAATAAGTAGAGAACTCCAAGACGTGATTAACAAGAATAAAAAAGGAGCCTAAACTTATTCTAAATGAAAATAATACGTGCTACAAGAGAACACATTTCTTTAATAGCGCCATTGTTTGATGCCTATCGTATTTTTTACAAGCAAAGTTCAGATTTAGACGGAGTTATATCCTTTCTTCGCAAACGTATTGAAGCTGAAGAGTCTATTCTATTTTTAGCAATGAATAAAAATAGTCCCATAGGGTTCACACAACTTTATACAACGTTTTCATCTGTATCTATGGAATCATTTTACATTTTAAATGATTTGTACGTAATACCTAGCTACAGAGGCAAAGGTGTTGGCGAAGCTTTACTTAACAAAGCAAAAGAACAATGCATTCTAATGAATTATAAAGGAATTGGATTAGAAACATCAAGTGAAAACCCTGCACAACATCTTTATGAGAGATTAGGTTGGAAAAAAGACATTGAGCACTATCAATATTTCTGGACTTCATAAAAACTTTAATAATACGCTACTTTTGTAATTTATAAGCAGCAACTATGCGTATTGATATTATTACCGTTTTACCGGAATTACTTAAAAGCCCTTTTGATGCTTCAATTTTAAAAAGAGCTATAGAAAAAAAGCTGGTAGAGGTTCATTTACACAATTTAAGAGATTTTTCTTTGGGTAATTACAACCAAGTTGATGATTATCAATTTGGAGGTGGCGCTGGAATGGTATTAATGGTGGAGCCTATAGATAAATGTATTTCTAAACTTAAAGCAGAACGAGATTATGATGAGATAATTTATATGTCTCCAGATGGTGAAACCCTAAATCAAGGTATGGCTAATGGATTATCCTTAAAAAAGAATCTAATTATACTTTGTGGCCATTACAAAGGTGTTGACCAAAGAGTAAGAGACCTTTATATTACCAAAGAAATTTCTATTGGAGATTATGTTTTATCTGGTGGTGAGTTAGCCGCAGCAATTGTATCTGACGCAATTATTAGATTATTGCCTGGTGTTTTAAACGATGAGACATCTGCTCTAACAGATACATTTCAAGATAATTTATTAGCTCCTCCGGTTTATACGCGACCCTCAGATTACAATGGTCATAAAGTTCCTGAAGTATTGTTAAGCGGAAACTTTCCAAAAATAGAAAAGTGGCGTGAAGAACAAGCTTTAAAAAGAACTGAGAAATTAAGACCTGATTTATTATAAAACTTATGACAGATATTGAACCTTTTTACATCATTGGTGGTATAATAGGCGGTTTAACCCAAGTTTTGATGTTAGTAATGTGTATAATTTTAGTTTTAAAAAATAAAAACACGGGCACACTATTAATGTTAATTGGCAGCATTCTTACAATACTTTTTTATGGACTAAATATAGCATGGACTACTATAGCTGCTAGAAACGGAGCTGAATCTGTTGCCAACTCAGTCGCTATACTACAGCTTCTTGCAAATATACCTTATGTGATTTTTACTATTGGTTTTGGCGTATTTGTTTTTAACCATACAAGAAAACAATCCTGATTATACTTTAGCAACTATAAAAAATGTAGAAAACTATTGCGAGTTTTAAATTAAGAGTTAATTTTGCACTCCATAAAAGTAACCTCTGACGAAAATCGTGAATGTTGATTTTATAAAACTTTTAAATTGATTCAAAATGGAATCTCTAATAAAATTTGTAGAAAACGAATTTGTAGAAAAAAAAGAATTTCCAAATTTCTCAGCTGGCGATACAATAACTGTATACTACGAGATTAAGGAAGGTGAAAAAACAAGAACTCAGTTCTTCAAAGGTGTTGTTATCCAACGTCGCGGAAATGGAGCAACAGAAACTTTTACTATTAGAAAAATGTCTGGCACAGTAGGTGTTGAACGTATTTTTCCAGTTAACATGCCAGCATTACAAAAAGTAGAATTAAACAAAAAAGGTAAAGTTAGAAGATCTAGAATCTTTTACTTTAGAGGTCTTACAGGTAAGAAAGCAAGAATCAAAGAGATTCGTTCGTAGCTTTATAGGACAATACAATATTAAACACCTTTCGAAAGATGGGTGTTTTTTTATGAACAATTGTTAATAACGTAAGTTTATAACCTGTTGATTTTTAGTTTCTTATAAATCATTGTCCATTCAAAATAAATAGTACATTTATACAAGAATTAAGAACGAAGGCAACGGAATTCTAAGATTCTTTTTAAGGTTGACGTTCTTTAAAATATTGTTCGCTTAAATTAAATTGGTAACACTACTAATAATAAAATAAGCTTGTTGATAGAACTGCTTAGGCAATATAAATTAACAAATAGGGTTTCTGTGTGCGAATAGAAGAGCAATTTTCTTTTCTGACAAAAATTAAAGAACAATAACCAGATACACTTCTGCGGTTTGATTGAAAAATTAAAAGCAAAGTTAATCTAAACGTTGAAATGCTTGTATAAATGTGGCCCAAGGCCGAAATAGTATGGCAGCATACCATTTAAAGTTTATGAAGTGTTTGCAAAAAGCCATATCAAAGTACTCGTACAATGATATGGCTTTTACTATTTTTCTTCTTTTTGTTACATCCTTACATTAGCACTAAATTCTTCTACAAAAACCTTGGCTAAAATCGTATATTTGCTGCGCTAAAATTAATTCTACCAATGGCAAAAATATTATATACCAAGACCGATGAGGCTCCTGCATTGGCCACCCAATCTTTTTTACCAATAGTTAAAGCATTTACAAGTACCGCAAATATTGAAATTGAAACCAAAGACATCTCTCTTGCTGGTCGTATTATAGCTACATTTCCAGAATTTTTAAATGAAGGCCAAAGAATTTCTGATGATTTAGCTGACTTAGGAAAGCTAGCTAAAACTCCTGAAGCTAATATTATAAAACTTCCAAATATTAGTGCCTCTGTACCACAATTATCAGAAGCCATTGAAGAACTACAAAAACAAGGGTATAATTTACCAAGTTATCCATCTAACCCAAAAACGGATGAAGAAAAGAATATCAGACTTCGTTATGATAAAATAAAAGGTAGTGCAGTAAATCCTGTATTACGAGAAGGTAATTCAGATAGGCGTGCTCCAAAAGCAGTAAAAAACTATGCTAAGAAGAATCCTCATAAAATGGGTGCATGGTCTAAAGATTCCAAAACCCATGTTGCAACAATGAACTCTGGGGACTTTAGGTCTAATGAGAAATCAATAACACTAAATCAAGCCAAAGAAGTTTCTATCATATTAGATGCTGCAAATGGAACAAAAACCATATTAAAAGAAGGTATTGCTCTTCAAAAAGATGAAATTATTGATGCTACCGTTTTAAGTAAGAATACACTAATTAAGTTTTTACAAAAAGAAATTGCAGATGCAAAGGAAAAAGACCTATTGCTCTCATTTCACTTTAAGGCAACCATGATGAAAGTTTCTGACCCAATCATTTTTGGTCATGCCATGGAAGCCTACTTTAGCGACATATTTGAAAAATACTCAGATACTTTTCAAAAATTAGGTGTCAATGCTAATAATGGTTTAGAAAGTCTTTTTGACAAACTTGACAGTTTACCGTCTTCACAAAAATCTGAAATTACTGATGCAATTACAGCTACCATCGCCAATGGTCCTGATTTAGCTATGGTAAATTCTGACAAAGGAATTACCAATCTACATGTGCCAAGTGATGTAATTATTGATGCCTCAATGCCAGCTATGATTCGTAACTCCGGTCAAATGTGGGACAAAAATGGAGAATCTAAGGATACTAAAGCTGTTATTCCAGATAGTAGTTACGCTGGTGTATTTCAGACAACCATTGATTTTTGTATAGAGCATGGTGCTTTTGACCCTACCACAATGGGCACAGTGCCTAATGTGGGTTTAATGGCTCAAAAAGCAGAAGAGTATGGTTCGCATGATAAAACTTTTGAAATTAAAGAAGCAGGGACTGTTTCTGTAATAGATAATGCTTCAGGAGAAAGTTTGCTTTCTCATGATGTTGAAGAAGGTGATATTTGGAGAATGTGCCAAGTTAAAGATGCGCCAATTCAAGATTGGGTAAAGCTGGCAGTTACAAGAGCAAAAGCTTCTAAAACTCCTGCTGTTTTTTGGTTAGACAAAGAAAGAGCACACGATGCTGAATTAATAAGAAAGGTGAATGCTTATCTGCCAAATCATGACACTACTGGTTTAGAACTACATATTCTATCTCCTATAGAGGCTACATTATTCACCTTAAAAAGGATAAAAGAAGGAAAAGATACCATATCAGTCTCTGGTAACGTATTACGTGACTACCTAACAGACTTATTCCCTATTTTAGAAGTAGGCACAAGTGCGAAAATGTTATCTATAGTTCCCTTAATGAATGGTGGTGGACTTTTTGAAACAGGTGCAGGAGGCTCTGCCCCAAAACATGTTGAACAATTTCTTGAAGAAGGACATTTGCGATGGGATTCGTTAGGTGAGTTTTTAGCCCTTGGAGTATCATTGGAACATTACGGTGAAAAGAATAAAAATGGAAAGGCTTTAGTCTTAGCAACAGCTCTAGACGATGCAACCGAGAAGTTTTTAGATAATGACAAATCCCCATCAAGAAAAGTGAATGAGTTGGATACTCGCGGGAGTCACTTCTACTTAGCAATGTATTGGGCAGAGGCATTGGCTAATCAAAATGATGACCAAGATTTAAAAGCGTTGTTCTCAAAAATTGACAACTTATTTAAAGAGAAAGAAAATCAAATACTTAAGGAGCTAATTGAAGCTCAAGGGAAATCAATTGATATTG
>CAYTRI010000001.1:16240-30211 GCA_964440105.1 uncultured Flavobacteriaceae bacterium | reverse complement strand
CTTATTTTTAGGTAAAATCATCAATCAATGCCAAAATTCCGCCCAGTACTGCATTTTGTACTACTGCTATTGCCTATTTTTTGTTTTTCCCAACAACGTTACACAATTAGTGGCACAATTTCGGAAGCCGCAAGTAACGAAACATTAATTGGGGTTACGGTCGCCATTCCAGAGCTAAGAACGGGCACAACTACCAACGAATACGGTTTTTATTCTATTTCACTACCAAAAGGCGATTATGATATAGTTGTTAGCTACCTGGGTTTTAAAGAAGTTTCACAAACAGTATCACTTAACGCTAATAAAAAAATAAATTTTAAACTTGAGGAAGAAGCTGAACAATTAGACGAAGTTATTGTCTCCGATGATGCTGAGCGATTAGACATTAGAAAACCTCAAATGAGTGTAAATGGTTTAAAGGTGCAAACCATAAAAAAAATACCAGTTGTTTTAGGGGAAGCAGATGTTATAAAATCACTTTTATTATTACCCGGGGTTACTAGTGCTGGGGAAGCTTCATCAGGTTTTAATGTAAGAGGTGGTGCAGCAGATCAAAATCTTATCCTTTTAGATGAAGCTACTATTTTTAATTCTTCACACTTATTTGGATTCTTTTCGGTATTTAACCCAGACGCGATAAAAGACATTAAACTATTTAAAGGAGGTATTCCTTCTCGTTATGGCGGTAGGGTTTCATCAGTATTAGAAATATTTCAAAGAGAAGGTAATAGTAAAGAAATTAAATTTACTGGTGGTATTGGTGCCGTAGCGAGCAGATTACTTGTTGAAGGCCCTATAATTAAAGACCGTACAGCGTTCCTTGCAGGAGGTAGAGCCTCATATGCCCATCTTTTTCTTCCTCTATTTGACTTAAATAATAAGGCCTATTTCTATGATGTAAATACCAAAATAAGTCATAAAGTAAATGATAAGAATAGCATCTATCTTTCAGGGTACTTTGGTAGAGATGTGTTTAGTATTAATGAAAGTTTTGTAAATGTGTACGGTAATGCTGTGGGTAATTTTAGATGGAATCATTTATTCTCAGATAAACTATTCTCAAACCTTTCTTTAATCTATTCAGATTATTTCTATGGACTCGAACTAGATTTTGTAGGTTTTGAATGGGATTCTGGTATTCGAAATTTTAATCTCAAATATGATTTAAAACATTACCTCAATGATAAATTACAAATTAATTATGGATTAAATAACATCTACTATGTGTTTAATCCAGGTAAGATTATTCCAAATAGTCCAGAGTCTGGTATTGTAGAAGAGCAACTCACAAAAAAATATGCAAATGAAGCTGCAGTTTATGTAGACGTTGAACAAAAAGTAACCGAAAATTTGAGTATTAACTATGGCCTACGGGTTAGCCATTTTAATAGATTAGGTCAAGATGAGTTGTTTGTTTATCAAAATAATCAACCGGTAATTTTTGACCCTTTTCAGTTAGTATACAGAGAAGCCAATCCTATTGATACTATAAACCCGGGAAGAGGAACTAACTTAGCTACTTATACGAATTTAGAACCTAGAGTTTCTCTTGCTTATACACTTAATAAGAAAAATTCTGTAAAAGCTAGTTATACGAGATTAGCACAATACTTGCACCTACTTTCAAACACAAGCTCCCCTACTCCATTAGATGTTTGGACACCAAGCGGACCATTTATTGAACCTCAATTGCTTGACCAATATGCCTTAGGCTATTTTAGAAATATAAATAATGGTGAGTATTCTATAGAGCTTGAAGGTTTTTATAAAGACATCCAAAATCGTATAGATTATATAGATGGAGCAGATTTAATTGCTAATAATGCTATTGAGCAAGTTATTCTAAATGGTGAGGCAAGAGCTTATGGTTTAGAATTTTTATTACGCAAAAATGAAGGCAAATTTCAAGGTTGGCTTGCCTATACATTATCTAAATCTGAACAACGAACTCCTGGGCGCCCGGCAGTTGTTGACAATGGTAGGTCAAATTTGGAATCAGGTATAAATTTTGGAGAATGGTATAATACGCCATATGATAAAACTCATGACATTGCACTTTATGGTAATTACAGTTTAAATAATAGTTGGAGCTTTAACTCTAACTTTATATTTCAAACAGGGCAACCTACTAACTTTCCAGTAGGTCAGTTTGAATTTGAGGGCTTGGTAGTTCCCTTTTTTGGGCTTAGAAATCAAACTCGATTACCTAACTATCATAGATTGGATATAGCTGCTACACTTAAGCCAAAAAAGAATGAAAATAGAGAATTTCAATCTGAATGGGTTTTCAGTATTTATAATGTTTATAATAGAAGAAATGCCGCTTCAATAAATTTTAGGCAAAATCAAGATACAGGTAGTAACGAAGCTGTTAGAACTGCAATATTTGGTATTGTACCTTCCATAACCTATAACTTTAAATTCTGATAATGAAAAAGATATTTTACTACTTTATACTGTGTTGTGTAATCTTATCATGCGAAGATGTTATTGATGTAGATTTACCGCTAACAGAAACTAAGTTAATTGTAAATGCTGTATTCAGAGTTGATATAACTCAAGAATTTGTTCCTGTTTCAGTCAGCGTAACTGAGACTACTGATTTTTTTAGTGAGCCTCAGGTAACTGAATTAGAAAATGCAATTATTTTTTATGGAATTTCAAATCCAGATGCTCCTGAGATTCTCGAAAATTTAAACAGCTCTTCACTTGCAGAAATAAGCCCTGGAAGTGGAATTTATGAACCAGACCCAACATTTGATGAAGATCAACGTATACGAACGTCTTCTCTTGAACCCGGAATGGTTTTTCAATTAATTATAGAACATAAAGGAAGTAGATATTTTGCTACAACACCATATGTGACATCACCCCCAATAGATACTATTGAACAAGGAACAGAAACACTTTTTGACGAGGATGATATAGAGGTGCTTGTGACATTTACTGATGTTCCAGATGTTGAAAATTATTATGTTTTCGATTTTGATTTTGATGAGTTTTTAGCTTTAGATGATCAATTTATTGATGGCCAGCAATTTGAGTTCTCCTACTTCTATAATAAAGAATTAATGCCAGGAGATGAGGTTGAGATAAGTATTCTAGGAGTAGATGAACCCTTTTTTAGCTATATGGATTTATTACTAGAACAAACCGAAGGTACTGGTGGTGTGTTCGAAACTCCATCTGCAACTGTGAGAGGCAATGTATTTGATATTACAGGTCTTGATAATGATGAAATCTTCGATAATGTAGAAAGACCTGGTAATTTTCCCCTCGGCTATTTTGCTGTAGTTCAAGAATTTAAACAATCTTTGATTATAGAATAACTATAAAATAGCATGTAATAGTAATACAACACCAAGCCCCGTTATTCCTTGAAATAAAGTAGCAATTGTATGTCCCTTTAATGCTGTTTTTACTTCCATATTAGAGAATTGAGAAACTACCCAAAAATAACTGTCATTAATATGTGAAACAGTCATTGCTCCAGCACCTATTGCCAAAACACCTAAAGCTTTATCCGTAATACTTAGTAGACCAAAAACCTCCAATAAAGGTGCTATTATAGCTGCAGTAGTAATTATTGCAACTGTTGAAGAGCCCTGAGCAGTTTTTAGCGTTGCTGCAATTAAGAAGCATATAAGTAAACCACCAAAACCCGATGTCGATTCTAGATTAAGTATTTCATTAATATCAATAGTCCTGAGAATTGCTCCAAAAGCTCCTCCAGCACCTGTTATCAAAATAATTAGTCCTGCTTGTTTTAAAGCGGAAACTACCCACTCATTTTTAAGTTTTTTATCTGAGTTTTTTGCTAATGGAAAAGAAAAGAAAACTCCAATAAATAATGCAACAATTGGGCTTCCAAAGAAACTTAAAACTTGAAAAATCATTGCTTCTCCAAAAGGTTTAGTTGGGTAATCAGCAATAGATTTTAATGCTATTAATAATACTGGAACTAATAAGGGCAAAAACGCCTGAATAGGCTTAACAGCTTCTTGTTCCGTTTCATCATTCACATCAATATTTGTTTCTGCTTTTAATTCTTCCGAGGTAACTAAAGATTTACCGATATATTTTGCCCAAAAATATCCCGATAAGGAAACAGGTATCGCAACTACAATTCCAAATAATAATACAGTACCTAAATCAGCCCCTAAAATGGCTGCTGCTGCTAATGGTCCTGGTGTAGGCGGAACAAATACATGTGCTGCATACAATCCTGTGGCTAATGCTATAGCAAAAACCAAAATTGGAATACCCGTTTTTTTGCTTAGGGCTTTATTTAAAGAAGAAAGAATAATAAATCCAGAATCGCAAAAAACAGGTATTGAAATGATAAAACCAGCCATGTTAAGTGCTAAGGGAGAACGTTTAAGTCCTACCCATTTTAATACTGTATTTGCTAAAACCTTAGTACTCCCAGTTTTTTCTAAAAAAACACCTATGATAGTGCCAAATGCGATAACCAATCCAATTCCAGATAAGGTTTTACCAAAACCATCTCCAATTGTTTTCATAATTACATCAGGCTTTAATCCAAGCAAAAAACCTGAAAGAATTGCGGCTATAGTCAACGATAAAACTGGCTGCATTTTATAACGTACCGTTGCTACTATAATGAATACAACCACTAAAAGTAGAATCAATAATTCCATAGAAAGAAAGTCTGTAAATTGGTTCTTCTAAATATAAAGTATTCTAGCTAAATTTGATGTAGATGAAAACTGATAAAGAATTACTAGTTAAAGGAATAAAATCTTTTGCCTACACAGCAGGCACCATGTTTATAGCACCTGTAATATTATATCAAGCTTTTAAAAATACTGATAAACCACTATTCATTCCAGTATTAGTTGTTGGTTTAATCCTAGCAATTTTAGCAATTTACCTAGGTTTTCGTTCTGTAAATATTATTATGACCGCAGTGTTTGGAAAAAAGGATTAATTAGGGTTTTTAGGAGTGCTGCTCTTCCACTTATTGCTTAGACTAGCATAATCATAATCTAAAACTGATTTTTGCCTATCAAGTTTATCATATGCAAAAGCCCGCTGCAGGATATCTTCAATAAGATAATCTTCATGCACTACTTCTGGATTAAATTCTTCTTTGAGACTTATTTTAAATGCTTTTGCGGTAGTGTTATACCAAAACGCTCTCCAACCACTTCGTAATTCTTTAACCAAATCGAATGCTGTTGCACCAGTCTGCCTATGAATTAGTTTAACCAAAATCTGTCCTTCTGTTCGCGTTAACTTTTTAAGCTTTTCCGAAAATTCTCCCTCAATATATTTTTGAACCTTTTTAGTATATCTTTTTTGGTGACGCTTCTTTTTTATTTTGGTTAAACTATCATTTAATTCCACCAAACGTTCAGAAGCCAACTTCGCATAAGGATAAACCTTAATTGTCTTTCGTCTTAGAATATAGTATCTGAGTTTCTCTTCCTTATCTGTAAACTTGAGTTTCCCAAAAATATAGACCTCGTCTAAAGGAATTGAACTTAACAAAATTGAGTCTCCTTCAAAACGAACATAATAATCCGTAGAGTCAATCTCTTTTTCGTTTTGGGAATGTCCAAAAGAAAAATTTAGTAGTACTAATAATAGTATTAGGTAGCGAAACATATATCTAGGCTTTCAAAAACCTTTCCAAAAGTAACGATTATGGTAAGGTTATATTATTAAATAAAAGTGAATATTACTATGTTTGTACCCTAAAATAGACTCATGAGTTCAAAGAAAATTATCACAAGTAAGTCATTAAAATTTTTTGAAAAATACCTTAACAACGCATCTCCAACAGGTTACGAATGGGAAGGCCAAAAAATCTGGATGGATTACTTAAAACCCTATGTAGATGAGTTTATTACAGATACTTATGGAACAGCTGTGGGAGTTATAAACCCCAAAGCTAAGTACAAGGTAGTTATTGAAGGGCACTCTGATGAAATCTCTTGGTATGTTAACTATATTACCGACAATGGCCTTCTTCATGTTATTAGAAATGGTGGTAGTGATCATCAAATAGCACCATCTAAATGGGTAAATATCCATACTAAAGGTGGAATTGTTAAAGGTGTATTTGGTTGGCCAGCAATTCATACTAGAAGAAACGGAAAAGAACAACCACCAAAAATAGATAATATTACTATTGACGTTGGTGCAAAAGATAAGGCAGAAGTTGAAAAAATGGGTGTTCATGTAGGTTGTGTTATCACATACCCAGATGAATTTCATGTTTTAAATAAAGACAAGTTTGTTTGCAGAGCTTTGGATAATCGCGCTGGTGGGTTTATGATTGCTGAAGTAGCAAGATTACTTCATGAAAATAAGGTTACTTTACCTTTTGGCCTTTATATCACTAACTCTGTACAAGAAGAAATAGGACTTCGTGGTGCCGAAATGATTACCCAAACCATTAAACCAAACGTAGCTATTGTTACAGATGTAACTCATGATACAAGTACTCCAATGATTGACAAAAAGGTACAAGGAGATACAGAAATTGGAAAAGGGCCTGTTATTTCGTATGCTCCCGCGGTACAACAAAAATTAAGAGAACGTATCTTAGAAACTGCAGAGGCAAAAAAGATACCTTTTCAGCGTTCGGCTTCGTCTCGTGCAACAGGAACAGATACCGATGCTTTTGCATATAGTAATGGAGGCGTAGCTTCTGCATTAATTTCTTTACCGTTAAGATATATGCACACTACGGTTGAAACAGTCCATAAAGAAGATGTAGAGAATGTGATTCGCTTGATTTATGAAACATTACTCACCATAAAAGATGGGGAAACTTTCAGTTATTTTGACTAAGCCCCTCCTAAATCCTCCCCAAAGGGGAGGACTTAAAAATCATGGATGAACTAATTGATATTCTTGACTCAAAAGGAAATTATACAGGTAAGACTTGCTTAAAATCTGAGGCTCACGCCAAAGGTTTATTTCACCCTACAATTCATGTGTGGTGTTACTCCATTAATGGCGAAATACTATTGCAACAACGCAGTAAATTAAAAAAAATATTCCCTTTAAAATGGGACGTTTCTGTAGCTGGTCATATTGGAGCTGGTGAATCTGCCGAATTAGGTGCAATAAGAGAAACTGAAGAAGAAATAGGCGTGCAAATTATTGCTAAAAATTTAGAGAAAATAGGGGTTTTTAAAACAGAAATAAAACATTCAGAAACCTTACTCGATTGCGAATTTAAACATACATTCCTTTATGCTTTAGATAAAGGTGTAAAATTAACGAAACAAACAAGTGAAGTAGAAGATTTACAATGGCTAACCATTGAAGATTTTGACTCCTGGATTAATACAAAGCATCCCGATATCATTCCAAATTCAGAAAAAAGATTTCAATTTATTATTTCAGAAATTCAAAAACGCTTAAAAGTCTAGCAAAAAGTTTTTAGGGCTCTCAAGAAAGAAGGTTTTTTGCTCCCCAGTTTTCATGTTCTTGGCAATAAATTTACCTTCAGAAAGTTCTTTCTCACCCAACAATATTACATAAGGCACATTGCGCTTATCCGCATATTTAAATTGTTTTTGAACTTTGGTTGCAGTAGGATACAAATCTGCTTTAATACCATTATCTCTTAATTGCGTAACTAATTTTAAAGCTGCTAAACTTTCTTTCTCACCAAAGTTTAAACACAAGACTTGTAAAGATTGGTCTATTGCGTCTGGGAAAAGATTAAGCTCTTGCATGACTAAATAAATTCTATCTAGCCCAAAAGAAATACCCACACCACTCACATCTTTAAGTCCAAATATTCCTGTAAGGTCATCATAACGACCGCCTCCACCAATAGAACCCATTTGTACGCCACTTGGAGCAGCAACTTCGAAAATAGCCCCAGTATAATAATTTAGGCCTCTAGCCAAGGTTACATCTAATTCTAGGCTTGCGGATTTTAAACCAAGTTCATTCACAGTTTCTATGATTTCTTTTAGCTCTGAAACACCAGATAATCCAGTCTCAGAATCTGACAATAAACTTTCAAGTTGACTTAGCTGCTCACTTGCTGTCCCTGACATCGAAAATAAAGGGCTTGCTTTTTCAATAGCTGATGCAGAAATACCTTTAGCTAGCATTTCTTCTTTTACCTTCTCCTCTCCTATTTTATCTAGTTTATCTAAGGCAACAGTAAAGTCTATCAACAAATGTTGGGCTCCGATAACTTCTGCGATTCCGGATAATACTTTTCTATTATTAATTTTTATAACCGTTCCATTCAACCCAAGCTGAGAAAATACGGCATCATACAATTGAACCAATTCTACTTCCTGAAGTAAAGAATTAGCGCCAACAACATCAGCATCACACTGGTAAAATTCTCTAAACCGTCCTTTCTGAGGTCTATCTGCTCGCCAAACTGGTTGTATTTGATATCTCTTAAAAGGAAAGTTTATTTCATTTTGGTGCATCACTACATACCGAGCAAAAGGTACTGTAAGGTCATACCTAAGTGCCTTTTCTGTTATTTTAGGAGCAATTGAAGATGAGTTCTTAGAACTATAGGTAACATCATCTACTTTAGAAATAAAATCTCCAGAGTTTAAAATTTTAAAAATTAAACGATCCCCCTCATCTCCATACTTTCCTAATAAAGTATCAGAATTCTCAAAACTTGGCGTTTCAATAGGTTGAAAGCCAAACAACTCAAACTGAGTTTTAATACAATCAAATATGTAGTTTCTTTTTGCTAAGTCTTGCGGATTAAAATCTCGAGTGCCTTTTGGAATGCTTGGTTTCTGTGCCATGTAATTAAATCTACTGTAAATATAAGCCTCCCCTTAATCCCCTCCAAAGGAGGGGTGATTCTTTCTTTGAATTCTCCCCCATTGGGGGAGTTAGAGGGGGCTTATCATCTCATCAAACCATTTGTACAACTCACCTTTTGTTATTGCAGCTCCTTGTTGTATTAGATTAAATTTATCTAAGTTTTTATCCTCAGAATATGCCTTAGAAGCGGTTAAATACTCTACAAAGTCAGATTGAAAATTACGTTTAAACCATCCAAATCCAACTTTAGTCCTTAAATCAATCTCTGGGTTTAAAACTTTTACAGAAATTAATTTCATCTCTTTCTCTGTTAGCTCAAATAAATGCATTTGTAATTCAGAAATATTTTCAAGATAGTTCACCTTAGACAAAACACCTTCCCATATTAAGTCACTAAAAACATCAATTTCTTCTTCAGCAACCTTAGGCTTATCCTCCTTTATTTTGGACCACTCATCTGCAGTTATAGATTGGGTCGCTAGGAAGTTTATAAACTCTGGGTGTAATTCTTCTAATTGTTCTTTAGATAATCGTGTATACTTCATTTTTTAAAAACTAAAAAAGAGCTATGTTTTACATAGCTCTTTTACATAATATTATTAAGGAGGAATATTATTTCTTTTCCGCAATTACTTCAAAAGGGAAATCAACAATAACTTCTCTATGCAATCTTATCTGTGCATTATAAGGTCCTACTCTTTTTACTGTACCACCTTGAATACTGATAAACTTTTTATCAATTGATTGACCAGCTTTATCGATAGCTGCAGACAAATCTATATTTGTTACTGACCCAAATAATTTATCACCTGCTCCAGTTTTAGCTGGAATTTTAATTTCCAACTCTTTTAGAGCGTTAGCGACTTTTTGTGCCTCATCAATAACTTTCTTCTCTTTGTGCGCGCGTTGCTTCAAATTTTCTGCTAATACCTTTTTAGCAGATGTAGTAGCTAATGCGGCCAAACCTTGAGGAATCAGGAAATTTCTTCCGTAGCCATTCTTAACGGTTACTAAGTCATCCTTAAAACCTAAATCTTGTACGTCTTGTTTTAGTATAAGTTCCATTTCTCCGTCTTTATTATTTTAACATATCACCTACGTATGGCATCAATGCCAAATGACGTGCACGCTTTACCGCTTGTGCAACTTTTCTTTGATACTTTAATGATGTACCTGTTAATCTTCTTGGTAAAAGCTTACCTTGTTCATTAACTAACTTCATTAAAAAATCTGGATCTTTATAATCGACATACTTAATTCCAGACTTTTTAAAACGACAGTACTTCTTTTGTTTTGATGTCTCTATATTTAAAGGAGTAAGATATCTAATCTCACCATCCTTTTTTGACTTTGCTTGTTGTTGTAATGTTGACATGGTTACGCCTTAGTTTTAAGTTTTGTTCTTCTTCTTTCTGCCCAAGAGATTGCATGCTTGTCTAATTTAACAGTCAAAAAGCGCATGATACGCTCATCTCTTCTAAATTCTAACTCGTAAGGCCCTACAGCCTCACCTGGACCAGAAAATTCGAATAAGTGGTAAAATCCACTTTTCTTGTTCTGTATTGGGTATGCTAATTTTTTTAGCCCCCAATTTTCTTTGGCTACCATTTTGGCACCACTCTTAATTAAGAAATCTTCAAATTTCTTAACTGTTTCCTCTATCTGAGTATCAGATAGAACGGGATTCAAAATGAAAACAGTTTCGTAATGGTTCATATTATATATTTATTTAAGGAGCGCAAAAGTAAACATAATTGTTTCTATTCACAAGAAATCGAAAAAATGTTCGTTATAAGTTCAAATATATCATAATCAGTTATTAACAATTTGAAACATAATCGACCTTACATCACGTCTATTACTAATTACACAACAGAATATGCAATGTTTACATCTTTTGTTGCATCTCATCGTGTTTTTTATGTAATTTGCCGATGATTTAACCCCACAAATCACCCCATTTATGAAACTAAAAAGTATTATTGTAGATGACTCGTCGATGCAGCGGATGGCTGTGGCGAAGTTAGTCAACAATCACCCACATCTTGCATTGGTAGCAGAGTATAGCAACGCTATAGAAGCTAAAAACGGCCTCAAAAATAATGAAGTCGATTTAATCTTCTTAGATGTTGAAATGCCTATTATTAGTGGTTTTGACCTTTTGGAAGCATTAGAAAACCCACCTCAAGTAATTTTAATCACAGGCAAGCCTGATTATGCGCTTAAAGCATTTGATTATGATGTTACTGATTACCTACACAAACCTATTACGCTTGCGCGTTTTGAAGCATCTGTAAAAAGAGCAGTTTCTAAATACGAGCAAATCCATAGAGTTGATGAGGATGAGGAGCATATTTTTGTTAAGAGTAACCTTAAAAAACGTAAGGTTATCCTTAATGATATAAAATGGATTGAAGCCCTTGGTGATTATATCAAATTAGTTACTGACGAAGCAAATATTGTTATTCTTTCTACTATGAAATCTTTTGAGCAACAATTGCCATCAGAGAAGTTTTTAAGAATACACAAGTCTTACATTGTAAATCTTGAGAAAATCGAGAAGTTCAATAGTAAGAATGTAGAAGTGGGGGGTAGACAAATACCTTTAAGTAGAAATAAAAAGACAGAGCTAGCAGAAGCGTTAGCCAACGTATAAATCAAATGTGATCTATGTTATAAATTACTTTGACACTCTTATATTGTGAAATAGCATTAAAAGATTTTTCAATTCTTTTAATGCTGTTTTTAGTTTGGGCTATTGATTTATTTTTCTGAACTTTTAAAATAACATTCTTTAAATAAAATCGTCTAATTCTAGAAACCACAGGAAACTCAGGACCTAGAACAGTGTCGTTAAGTACATTCCTAAGCGAATTTGCAAACCATTGTGAGGCTTCATTCAACTTATTATAATCTTTATCCTTAAGCGTAATCTTAATTATTCTAAGTTCTGGTGGATATTTGTATTGCTCTCTTTCATAAACTTGCTCAGCATACATCTTTTCAAAATCTGTATTTGAAACTTGTTGTAATATTTGGTGATACGGATTATATGTTTGTACCAAAACCTTACCTCGCTTTTTAGTGCGCCCTGCCCTACCCGCTACTTGCGTTAGTAATTGATAACTTCTTTCATGTGCCCTATAATCAGGAAAATTTAGCAAGGTATCTGCATTCATAATACCTACGAGGCTTACATTTCTAAAATCTAGCCCTTTAGTTACCATCTGAGTGCCTACCAAAATATCCATTTCTTGTTGTTCGAAAGAAGTAATTATCTTTTCATAGGCATACTTACCTCTAGTAGTATCCAAATCCATTCGACCAACTTTGATATTAGGAAATAGCTCTTCTAATTCTTGTTGTACCTGCTCTGTACCAAAACCTTTTTTATCTAAGGTTGCACTTCCACAAGCTTCACAAGCCAATTGTAAAGCCATGTGATAACCACAATAATGACATCTTAGTTGGTTTTTATATTGATGATAGGTTAAACTAACGTCACAGTTCGGACATTGCGAAGAATGTCCGCAGGTAGTACATTCAATAATTGGAGCAAAACCACGTCTATTTTGGAAAAGAATAACTTGTTCGCCTTCATTAAGTGTTTCTGAAATTTCTTCCATTAAACGTTCGGAAAAATGACCTTTCATCCGTTTTTTACGAGTAGCTTCCTTAATATCCACCAACTCAATGTCTGGCATTAGTACATTACCATAGCGATATTTCATTTCAGCTAAACCATATTTACTCTCTTTAGCATTCTTATAACTCTCTACACTGGGTGTTGCGGAACCCAAAACACATTTAGCATCATGTAACTTAGCGAGAACTATGGCTGCATCACGAGCATGATACCTTGGAGCTGGGTCAAATTGCTTAAAAGAGGCTTCATGTTCTTCATCAACTACAATAAGCCCTAAGTTGTGAAATGGTAAAAATAAAGCAGACCTTGCTCCAATAACTATCTGAGCTTTTTCTTTTCCGCTTAAAACATTATTCCAAACCTCAACTCTTTCATGAATACTATATTTTGAATGATAAACCGAAACTTTATTGCCAAAATAAGCCTGTAAACGATTGATGAGTTGTGAAGTCAGCGCAATCTCAGGGAGCAAATACAGTGCTTGCTTACCGCTCTTTAAAGCTTCTTCAATCAATTTAATATACACCTCTGTTTTTCCAGATGAAGTAACTCCGTATAGCAAACAAACTTTATCCTCTTCAAAAGTGTTTTTAATAGTCTTAAAAGCTGCCAGTTGAGAATCATTAAGTTTAATATCCCCTTGAAGTTTTCCGGAATCATCATATTGAACCCTGTCAGTCTGAATGTGGTATTCATCAAGAATACCTTTCGCAATCAAAGATTTTATGACTGCTTTAGACCCGCCACTCTCTTTTTCTAAGTCAGTTACTTTGATGGGTTTTTTATGCTTTGCTTGTAAAGAGAATAAGGATAATACAACCTGACTTTGTTTTGGGGCTCTGGTTAAGCTGTTAAGTAAAGTTTCTAGTTGATTTTCAGAATCATAGGCTTCACCCAATTTTACATACCTAACCAGTTTAGGTTTATATTGCTCGTAGATTTCTTCTTTTAATTGAATTGCTTTCTTTTCTACCAGCTTATTTACAATTGGCAAAACATTTTTACGGTCAATAATACCAACTATCTCGCTGATTTTTAATGCTGATTGATGACGCAATGCCTCTAAAATTAGGAATTCTTCATCTTTTAATAGTGATTCATTAACTTCTTCAATGTTGTTTGGAAGAATTAAAGTTTCGCTCTCTAACATAAAGGCAGACGGCAAAGCACTACGTACTACTTCACCCAATGTACACATATAGTAATTGGCAATCCATTCCCAATGCTTAAATTGAGTTGCCGTAACTACTGGAGCCTCATCTAAAATTTGATGTATTTCTTTAGGCTCGTAAACTTCTGGTGGAGTTTGATGAATTTTGTAAACCAGAGCGGTGTAAATCTTTGATTTTCCAAAAGGAACAGCAACACGCATTCCTACTTCTAAAAAATCTGATTCTTGCTCAGAAATTTTATAGGTAAAAAGCTTCTCTAAGGGAATAGGAAGGACTACGTTTATAAAATGTTCCATTTTTAGCCTATTCTTCGAACCTAAGCCATGTTTGCGTGCGATATAAAAAGGCTAGATAACC
>CAYTRI010000001.1:8863-16140 GCA_964440105.1 uncultured Flavobacteriaceae bacterium | reverse complement strand
CCTATTCTTCGAACCTAAGCCATGTTTGCGTGCGATATAAAAAGGCTAGATAACCCCTTACTTTTAACTTATCGGAATCATCTGGGTCTAGCCAAATTCTACCTCTAAAAGTCATGGCTTGTTCAGGGTCAAAAAGTCTTTTTCCTTTATAGACACCATCTCCTGTATTCTTAAAAGAAAAGATAATTTGCATTCCTTCCACAGGTTTGTCCTTTAAATCTCCATCGCATTTAATACAAAGTGCACCTTCCTTGCCTTTTTCCATGATTTTTAGAACCCTTCCACTTAAAAGACCATTTTTCTCTTTATAGAGTTCAACAATTGCTTTAGTAATTCCATTTCTATCATCAATAGTTCTCCATTTGCCCACGATACTTTGCGAGGCAAGTTTTTGTATTCCAAAACAAAGTAGTAATATAAAAACGCAATTTCTAATTTTCAATTTCTTCTTCTTTTAAATTTCTAGCAACACTTTTTCGCATAGAGGATAAGGTTGCATTTAACTCGAACCCTAACAGCAAAATGTTTGAGTTTAACCAAATAAACACCATTAATATTAATAAACCTCCTAAAGCTCCATACAATTCGTTATAACGGGCAAATTTTTCAACATAAACTCCAAATAAATATGAAGTTAAAATAAATAGTAATGTTGTCATTAGTGCTCCGGCCGAGAAGAACCTCGCTTTTCGCCCTTCAACTGTTCCAAAATAATATAATATCGCTGTTACGATATAAGAAAGGAGCATAAAAAATGTGATTTTTGATATTTGTATTCCTAAATTATCTCCTTTCTCTACATCATATCCAAGCGTTTTTCCTAAATATTCAGATGTATATTCAACCACATAAAATTCAAAATATACAAAGACAACAGCTCCAACTATCAACAAAATAGATAGTAAAAGCCCTACCATTAGAGCATAGGCATATTGTCTAAAAAAATTTCGAGTTAGTTCTATATGGTATGAGTTCTCAAAACCGCTAAAAATGGCATTAACTCCGTTTGCCACTAAGAATATTGATATTATAAATGCTGATGAAAGTAAACCTCCTCTTTTTTGGTCTTTTATCTGTTGGTAAATATCACTGAAATAATCACTTGTGGCTGAGGGTAAAAAAGATTCTAAAAAGATTAAAAATTGCGCATCAAAACCTTCATTACCAGCACTTACATATGGGACGATAAATGGAATAAGGGTTACAAAGAATATCATTAGCGGAAACAGCGCCATAAAAAGACTAAAGGCAATAGAACTCGCCCGAGTTGACAAAGTTCCTTGGACAATACCAACGATATAGATTTCAATTAAATCATAGAGAGATAGCCCTTCAAAAGCAGGTAGTTTTACCTTTTTAAGTAAGCGAACCAGTATATTTAGTACTGGTATTTTTTCTAATCGTTCCTCTATGGATTCGGACATTTAAATCGCTTTTAAGCTAAGGTCCATATTATATACCGAATGGGTAAGCGCACCAGACGAAATATAGTCAACACCGCATTCTGCATATTCCCTAATCGTTTTTTCATTAATACCGCCAGAAGATTCTGTTAGGCACTTATCCCCTATCAATTCAACAGCTTTTCTAGTATCCTCATAATTAAAGTTATCAATTAGGATTCTATACACCCCGTCAGATTTAATGATTTCCTTAATCTCATCTAAATCTCTTGCTTCAACAATAATCTTTAAATCTCTATTCGTTTCCTTTAAATAATTCTTAGTCTTATCAATAGCTTTAGTTAACCCGCCTGCAAAATCGATATGATTATCTTTTAGCATTATCATATCATAAAGAGCAAAACGATGATTTTCTCCACCCCCTATCTTAACTGCCCATTTCTCTAATGCTCTTATCCCTGGTGTAGTTTTACGGGTATCTAAAATTTTAGTACTGGTCCCTTCTAATAGATTTACAAAAGACTTTGTTTTCGTAGCTATAGCACTCATACGTTGCATAGCGTTTAATACTAGACGCTCTGCCTTAAGAATATTTTGAGAGCTTCCTTCTACGTAAAAAACAATATCTCCATATTTTACTTCATCACCATCTTTTAAAAGTGTTTCTACTTTTAAATCTGAATCTACATAATCAAATACTTGTTTTGCAAATTCAATTCCAGCAATTATCCCATCAGCCTTAACTAACAATTTGGCCTTACCCATTACGGATTCTGGAATACAAGCTAAAGAGCTATGGTCACCATCACCAACATCTTCTCTTATGGCATTTGCAATAATTAATTGTAATTCTTTTTGAAATTGTTCGGGTGAAATCATTCTTAGTAATGAGTTTGAGCTAAAATACTAAAAACGGAATCGAAAACCATCTCCTAAACATATACTACTTTTGAAAAAATCAGTATTGTGACCATACGCTTACTAACAATAGGAAAAACAGATAGTAAACAACTTGAGGAATTAATTACTATCTATAAAAAACGCCTTTCACATTATATAAAATTTGAATTTGATATCATACCTGATATTAAAAATAGTAAAAACCTATCTGAGCAACAGCAAAAACAAAAAGAAGGAGAATTAATTTTAAAACAGGTAACCCCTTCGGATTTTTTAATTGTTTTAGATGAAAATGGAAAACAATTTTCCAGTGTAGAGTTTTCCAACTTGCTACAAAAACGTATGAATAGTGGGATAAAGAACCTAGTTTTTGTTATTGGAGGCCCGTATGGATTTAGCAATGAAGTTTATTTAAGGGCAAATAGTAAAATAAGTTTGTCTAAAATGACGTTCTCTCATCAAATGGTGCGCTTATTTGTTGTAGAACAAATTTACAGGGCATTCACCATCTTAAAGAACGAACCGTACCACCATGATTAAATTCATCTTAATAATACTTACAGGACTATTTTTTCTTTGGTTGGCAAAGTGGAATTTAAAAAAGGATAATTATGATGAAAAGACTTCAAAAGTTAATTATTGGATATGGAAAACCACCTCTTTTATCTTTATAAGTATTGGTGGAATCTATTTGGGGAAAGAGCTAATAACGCTCCTCTAATTTCTTTTTAATTTATTCTCTAGAGTCTAATTCAGCCTTAATCTTCTTTACTTTTTTATCGTAGAAGATGACAATCATACCTAATGCCATTATAATTAAGGAATAAGAAGTATTATGCTCTTTGCTTGTAAAAAGACTATACATAAAGAAACCAAAAAAAATAAGTAGTACTACAGTTAATACTTGTATTAATCTTTTTCCTTTATTAAATTCAGATTTTAATACCTCTGTATTTTTCTCTTTTAATTCCATCTTTATAATTTAAAAACGTGCTTTGAATTTAAAATATTTCTTCTAATAAAGTACTCTAAATTTAATCGTGTGCTCCACATTACGCAAAGCTTTAATAACTTCTTTGTTGTATTCCTTATCTAAATCTGAAATTACATAACCAACATCTGGATCTGTAGAAAGGTATTGACCCGTGATATTCATTTCATATTTAGCCAAAACCTCATTGATTTTAGCCATTACGCCAGGTACATTTTTATGAATATGTAAAAAACGGTGCGCATTGTTCTGTTTTGGTAGCCTGATATTAGGGAAGTTAACGGAATCTACTGTATTTCCAGAGTTGATGTAATCCATTATTTTATTTGGAACAAAATCCGCAATATCCCGTTGTGCTTCTTCTGTACTACCACCAATATGCGGCGTTAGAATTACATTTTCCAAACCTTGTAATTCTGACTTAAAATCTCCGTTTGCTCTTGGTTCTTCTGGGTAAACATCTACGGCAGCTCCACCAAGCTTTCCACTTTTTAATGCACTTGCCAATGCTGGAATATCTACAACAAAACCACGAGCAAGGTTTATTAGAATTGCCCCATCTCGCATTTGGTTGATTTCGCGCTCCCCAATAAAATTTTTGTTCGCCTTATTATCATCTATATGCAGCGTAACTACATCTGAGACAGATAACAAATCTTCTAGCGTATTACATTTTACTGCATTACCTAAAGCCAATTGGTCCGCCACATCATAATAATAAACACGCATACCAATAGCCTCTGCTAAAACGGAAAGTTGTTTACCAATGTTTCCATAACCAACGATTCCAAGGTTTTTACCTCTTACTTCTTGAGAGTTTAAGGCCGTTTTAAACCATTGTCCATTATGTATCTCTGAGCTACGTGCAAAAATGCTGCGTTTTAACATGATAATTTGTCCTATAGCCAGTTCCACAACCGAACGTGTATTACTGTAAGGTGCATTAAATACTACAACACCTTTCTTTTTTGCAGATTCTAAGGCAATTTGTGTAGTACCAATACAGAAAGCACCAACTGCCAATAGTTTATCGGCAGCTTCTAAAACTTTCTCGGTAACTTGAGTTTTTGAACGTATTCCCAAAACATGAACTCCCTTAATACGTTCTATAAGTTCATCTTCAGGCAAACTATGTTTTACCAATTCTACAGCAAAACCATCTTCAGATAGATTTTCAAATGCATCTGGATGCACATTTTCTAATAAGAGTATTTTTATTCTATTCTTTGGATAAGAAACTTTTCTAGGTAAATCGTTCACAAATAAAAATTCATTTAAGTTAGGTGTAATAAAATCTGCATTTTGTGTTGCCTTTTCGCGATGTACATTTTCTGTATATGCAAAAAACTTATCTGCAATGCCAGCCTCCCGCATTACATAATCGCTATAGCCATCGCCAATAACTTGCACTTCTCCGTCCAAGTCCATTTGCTTTAAACACTCTATTTTTCCGTTATGCTGAGAAAGAGGGTTTTCTTCATCAAAACCAACAATGTTACCAACTTCATCAAACTTAAACGTGTTTGCATAAACCCGTTCAGAAGGAATATCGTAAGCGGTAACTATAGGGTCTATAAATTCTTTAAATCCACAAGAGATTACATAAATATCATCTGCATATTTTTGGAAGAACTCTTTGTTTTCTTCAATCGACTTAGAAATTTTCTGCTTTAGTTCACTAACAAGACCTTCTAAATCATTTTTATGTGCCTTTAATAACTTTATTCTTCGCTCTAAAGATTTCGTAAAAGAGATGTCTCCATCGATACCAAGATTAGTGATATCTTGTATTTCTTGAAGGACTTCATCCTTAGTGTCGCTATTCTTAAGTGTCATTTCTGCTAATACATCTAATGCTTCCACTCTAGTTAGTGTACTATCAAAATCAAACACATATTTCCTACCCACTTCAACCATTATTGGTAAAAATTAAGGGTTAAAAATAGACATTAAATCGAATAGGTAATTTGAACAGAAGAAAAAAAATGCATACCAAAGAAATTGGTAGAAAACACTAAATTATATTCATTAAAAAGGGGCTAAAAATCTGAAATTGATATTTAAAACCATCTTCGGGTTGCCTTAACGTACAACTTGTATTCTTTTCCAAAGTTTTTAAGCAGTGCTTCTTCCTCATACCTTATCTGAAAATGGTTCATGTAATAAACAAAACCCGCTAATAAAAGTGTGTTAAATGCATTGCCTAGTTTTAAAGCAAAAGCTATTAAAAATAATAGCATTGCTAAATACATAGGGTTTCTAGTAAACCTAAATATTCCTGAAGTTACCAGTTTATTAGCTTTTTCTGGATGTAATGGGTCTACGGTTGTTCTTTGTTTTTGAAATTGAATTAAAGCAATACTTGATACTAAAACCCCAATAATAACCATCAAATAGGTTAAAAATTCTTGTCCAAAAAATTCAAAATCACCAACAGGTAAATACGTAGCTAAGCCATAAAGACCTAAAGCAAAAATTAGCACAACTATTACGGGTGGTATTTTTAATTGCATGTGTCTAAAATACTACTTTAGCATTCAAATTTTATGAAGATTTATGGAATTAGTTTTTGCAACTCACAATCAGAATAAGTTTAAAGAAGTACAGGTGCTAATGCCAAAGCACATTAAACTTCTATCCCTTAATATGATTAATTGCTTTGATGAGATTGAAGAAACAGGAACTACATTAGAAGAAAATGCTCAGCTAAAGGCAGATTTTGTAACTAAAAATTATGGTTACAATTGTTTTTCTGATGACACAGGGCTTTTGGTAGATGCACTAAACGGTGCTCCTGGAGTTTATACTGCACGCTATGGTGGTCCAGAAAAAGATGCAAACGCAAATATGAACAAACTGCTGTTGGAGTTAAAAGAAAGTACAAACCGAAATGCTTATTTTAAAACAGCCATCACCCTAAATTTAAATGCTAAAAAACACAGCTTTAATGGTATTGTAAATGGTACGATTGCTCTTGAAAAAAGTGGTCAAAAAGGCTTTGGTTATGACCCTGTCTTTATTCCTGAAGGTTACGATAAAACCTTTGCAGAGCTTCCGCTTGCTGTAAAGAATACAATTAGTCACCGAGGTAGGGCAATTCAAAAATTAATAGCATTTCTAGCTCAAATTAAATAGCTAAATTAAAGACAATTGGAGAAAACATTGCCAACCAATTAATTAGCAGTACCTTTGCACGAAATTTAACGCCGCCGGTATGGCAGGTGTTGTATGGGCTTCGGTTTATAGGAAACAATCGCTCTAGACAACACACATATTTGCGATTACTATAAACATTATGTCAAAATTTGAAAGTTTAGGGCTTCAAAAGTCCCTTTTGTCTGCTATTACAGATTTAGGATTCGAAAATCCATCCGAAGTACAAGAAAAAGCAATTCCAATATTATTAGAAGATGAAACCGATTTGGTTGCCCTTGCGCAAACCGGTACCGGTAAAACTGCTGCCTTTGGTTTTCCACTAATTCAGAAAATAGATGCTGCAAGTAGAACCACACAAGGCTTAATATTATCTCCTACCAGAGAGCTTTGTTTGCAGATAACCAATGAAATGAAACTTTACTCAAAATATGAGAAAGGAGTAAACATTGTTGCAATTTATGGTGGTGCTAGTATTTCTGACCAAGCAAGACAGATAAAGAAAGGAGCTCAAATCGTTGTTGCTACGCCTGGTCGTATGAAGGATATGATTGGAAGAAGAATGGTAGATATTTCTAAAATAGACTACTGTATTCTAGATGAGGCAGATGAGATGCTAAATATGGGTTTCTTTGAGGATATTAAAGATATTCTATCCAATACCCCTAAAGAAAAATCTACTTGGTTGTTCTCGGCAACCATGCCTAAGGAAGTGTCTACTATTGCAAAAAAGTTTATGCATAGCCCAAAAGAAATAACGGTTGGTGCAAAAAACTCTGGAGCAAGTACCGTACAACATGAGTACTATGTGGTTGGTGGTCGTGACCGTT
>CAYTRI010000001.1:3053-8763 GCA_964440105.1 uncultured Flavobacteriaceae bacterium | reverse complement strand
TCTGGAGCAAGTACCGTACAACATGAGTACTATGTGGTTGGTGGTCGTGACCGTTATCCTGCGTTAAAGCGATTGGCAGATGCCAATCCAGGGATATTCTCTGTTGTTTTTTGCAGAACAAAGCGGGATACACAACGTGTTGCAGAAAAATTAATTGAAGACGGATACAATGCAGGAGCATTGCACGGAGATTTAAGTCAGAATCAACGTGATTTGGTGATGAACTCCTTCCGTAAAAAACAAATTCAAATGCTTGTTGCTACGGATGTAGCTGCAAGAGGTATTGATGTTGATGATATCACCCACGTTATCAATTACCAACTTCCTGATGAAATTGAAACCTACACACACCGAAGTGGTCGTACTGGTAGAGCTGGTAAATCTGGAATTTCAATGGTTATTGTTACGCGCAGTGAAATGCGAAAAATAAATGCTATTGAACGTAAGATTGGCCAAGAGTTTATTTCAATGAAAATTCCTACTGGAATTCAAATTTGCGAAATACAACTTTATCACCTTGTAAATAAAATAAAAGACACCAAAGTTAACGAGGAGATTGATGTCTACTTGCCAGCAATTAATGATGTTTTAGAAGGTATAGATCGTGATGAGCTTATAAAAAAAATAGTCTCAGTAGAATTTACACGATTCTTTAGCTATTATAATAAAACAAGAGACTTAAACTCAGATGATAGGTCTAATAAAAAAGAACGAGGTGAACGTAATTCTGGAGAAATTCCTAAAGATGGCTCTGTTCGTTACTTTATAAACGTTGGTGAGCGTGATAATTATGATTGGATGTCCTTAAAAGACTTTTTAAGAGATACGCTAGGAATCGATAAGGATGATATTTATAAGGTAGATACCAAAGACACATTCTCATTCTTTAATACTGATGCCAAGTTTACCCCATTGGTATTAGAGACTTTTACTGATTTTAAAGTGGATGGTCGCTTTGTAAATGTTGAAGTTTCCAAAAACCCTGGCGGTGGTGGCGGTCGTGGTGGTCGTAACCGTGGCGGCGGCGGTGGCAGAAGAGACCGTAACCGCGGTGGCGGAGGCTATGGTGGTGGTAGAAGAGACCGCAATTCTTCTTACAAAGGGGGTAAAAGTGGTAGCAAAAGTGGTGGTAGTAAAAGTAAGAGTAAAAAAAATAAAGGCTTCTATTAGTTAAGAGCTTCCCAAAAAATGAAGACCTTCGGGTCTTTATTTTCATTGTTTTGTATTTTTAGCTCAGAAAATCGCTTAATGAAGAAACTTTTACCCTTAGCTTTAGTTTTTTGCTTTTACATCAGCTTTTCACAAGAAGATGAACCAGCGCAAGAATTAAGAGCAACCGTTATTAATGCCCAAACAGATTTTCCGCTAGAAAGTGTACATATTATAAACCTTAATAAGGTAAAAGGTACTATTACAAATGAAAACGGTAAATTTTCTTTAACAGCTTCAGTTAATGATACTTTATACCTTACTTATTTAGGGTTTAAACCTCAAAAAGTAAGAGTCACTAATGATATGTTTAAGTTTGAGGACACCAAAATTTCTCTTACAGAATTAGCTTATGCACTTGAAGAAGTTATTGTCAGGCCCTATCAATTAACAGGTTTCCTTGAAATTGATGTAAAGAATCTACCCATTAATGATGCATATCAATACAGTATTTCTGGTTTAAATAAGAGTTATGAGGCTGGTAATAAAAACCCAAGTGCTGTAACAAAAGTTTTAGGAGCTATTCTAAATCCCGCAGATTTATTACGAAATCTTTTTGGCAAAAAACCTCGCCAAATGCGGAAGCTGCAACAAATGAAGCAAGATGATGATATTCGGGATTTATTAGCTTCAAAATTTGATAGAGAAACCCTTACCGAGTTATTGCAAATAGAGAAAATGGATATTGATGACATTTTAAACAATTGTAATTACTCAAAATCATTTATAACTACAGCTAACGACTTACAGATATTAGATGCTATAAGTAGCTGCTATGAAGAATATAAAGTTCTGAATAGAAAGTAACTACAGTTTCTATTTCTTTAAATTCTTAATTATATTTTTATCAAATTCTTCCGAGTATAAATAAATTTTATATTTCGGACTGCATTTTATAGCTTTAAGCAAATTCCCTGAAGATGAAAAAACTACTTATCGCAATGTCGATATTGTCCTTTATGGTTGGTTGTAAAAAAGCTAAAAAAACTGTTTCTGAAGAACCAAAACAAATTACTGAAGTTATAGAAATAGAAAAAGAGAGCAAACCTTTCTTTTGGGAAGGTGCAAATATTTATTTCCTATTAACTGATAGGTTTAATAATGGTAATCCCGATAAAGATGTAAACTTTTCAAGGACAGATTCTACAGCAGTTCTCAGAGGTTTTAAAGGAGGTGACATCGCAGGGATAACTCAAAAGATAGAAGAAGGCTATTTTACCAACCTAGGTATAAATGCTATTTGGTTTACACCAATTGTAGAACAAATACATGGAGCAGTAAATGAAGGTACTGGCAATACTTATGGTTATCATGGATATTGGACAAAAGATTGGACAGCCATTGATCCAAATTTTGGAAACAAAAAAGAACTACACAAATTAGTAAAAACAGCTCATTCTAAAGGTATTAGAATACTTCTCGATGTTGTTTTAAACCATACGGGTCCAGTAACAGATATTGATCCAGTTTGGCCTGAGGATTGGGTAAGAACTGGTCCGCCTTGTGAGTTTACTTCTTATGAAAATACTACGGCATGTACTTTAGTCAAAAATCTACCAGACATCTTAACAGAATCTGATGACTCTGTAGAACTACCAGATACATTATTAGCCAAATGGAAAGAGGAGGGTCGATTAAGTCAAGAGTTAGATGAACTTCAATTATTCTTTGAACGAACTGGTTACCCCAGAGCGCCTCGCTTTTATATTATGAAATGGCTCACAGATTACATTAACGAATTTGGAGTTGATGGTTTTAGAGTTGATACTGTAAAGCATGTTAATGAAAATGCATGGTCAGAACTTAGAAAAGAAGCAGATTATGCCTTTGAAACATGGAAAAAGAAGCATCCAAACGAAGTTTTAGATGACAATCCTTTTTATATGGTTGGTGAAGTCTATAATTATGGCATTTCTACTGGTCGATTATATGATTTTGGAGATAAAAAGGTAGATTATTTTGACCATGGATTTAAAAGTCTAATCAATTTTGAGTTAAAGAATGACGCTGCTAAAGATTACGATGCCATTTTCAAAAAATACAATTACCTCCTTAATACTAAACTAAAAGGAAAAAGTGTCGTCAACTACCTTACTTCTCATGATGATGGTAGCCCTTTTGATAAAGAACGAAAAAAACCATTTTACTCCGCAAATGTATTGCTTTTAACTCCCGGAGCATCACAAGTTTATTATGGTGATGAAACCGCAAGACCACTGATTATTGAAGGTACAGAAGGAGACGCCACGCTGCGTTCTTTCATGAACTGGGAGGATTTGGATAGTTTACCTAAGATTAAAAAAATACATAAACATTGGCAAAAGCTAGGGCAATTTAGAGCCAATCATCCTGCTGTCGGAGCTGGCAAACATAAACGTTTGGCTAAGTCTCCGTATGTATTTTCTAGAATGTACATCAATGGAGATTATAAAGATAAAGTTGCAGTAGGTTTAGACTTACCTAAAGGAAAGAAGTCACTTTGGGTTAAAGGCTTTTTCGGGGAGGGAACAAAATTGTATGATACCTATTCAGAAACTGAAGTGGTTGTTAAAAATGGTAAAGTCATTCTAGAAAATGACTTTGACACTGCACTTTTAGAACTAGTTGAATAAAAGACACCTTTTTTAATATTTAAATCATGCGCAACTTAATTCTCTTATGTAGTTTGCTTTTCTGCATAACCACATTAACAAGTCAAACAAATACTTATAAAGTTTCATTTGATAATGCGGTACATCATGAGGGTGTATTCACTTTAACTTTTCCAGAAATAAAATCTGACACCTTATCAGTAAGAATGGCGAATAGTTCTCCTGGGCGTTATGCTTTCCATTCTTTTGCCAAAAACGTGTATAATTTTAAAGCAATGGATAGCAAAGGGAACGAAATTGCTTTCCATAGACCTAATCCATATCAATGGGATGTTTACGGTCATGATGGTGCGGTAACCATCCAATATACTTTGTTTGCAAACCGTGGGGACGGCACTTATGCGCAGATAGACGAAACCCATGCACACTTGAACATTCCTGCGAGTTTCATGTTTGCTCCATCATTAAAAGAAAGGCCAATTGAAATCTCTTTTAACACTCCTGAAGCTTACCAATGGAAGGTTGCCACTCAATTAAAAAAACAGAGAGAGAATTTGTATTGGGCACCTAACCTCTACTATTTTATGGATAGTCCTATTGAATTAAGTAACTATGGGTTGCGTGAGTTTAAGGTGCAATCTAACGGGAAAGAGCAAAATATACGTTTAGCCTTGCACCATAATGGAACTGAGGAAGAATTGAATCAATATTTTGAAAGCGTAAAACTAATTGTAAAAGAACAAGAAAAAGTTTTTGGAGAATTACCAGATTTTGATTTTAACGAGTATACATTTTTGGCTTGTTATATGCCAAATGTTAATGGAGATGGTATGGAACATCGCAATTCAACCATTCTTACTTCTACTCGTAGCTTAGCTAATGGAGGTTTAAAAAGGAATCTAGGAACTGTTTCTCATGAGTTTTTCCACGCTTGGAATGTGGAGCGTATTCGACCCAAATCTTTAGAGCCTTTTGATTTTGATAATGTGGACATGAGTGGAGAACTGTGGTTCGCCGAAGGTTTTACCTCTTATTACACCAACTTAATTCTCTGTAGAGCAGGGCTAAGAACTACAGAAGAATATGTTAACGGTTTAAACGGAGCTTTTAATTATGTATGGAACTCTAACGGTACAAAATTCTCTACACCAATTGAGATGAGTTATCAGGCACCTTTTGTAGATGCTGCTACCTCACTGGACCCACAGAATAGAAATAACACCTTTATTTCTTACTACTCTTATGGCAGCGTCCTTGGATTGGCTTTAGATTTATCACTAAGAAAGATTAACTTAAATCTAGATGATTTCTTTAAAAAAGTATGGAATACTTATGGCAAAAAAGAGATGCCATATACCATAAAGGATTTACATAAAACCTTAAACGAGTATGCTGGTAAATCCTTTGGAGATGGCTTTTTTGAAAAATATATTTACAATAGTAATATGCCAGATTATAAATCTCTTTTTTCTAAAGTAGGTTTAAAAGTATCTCAAGAAAGTGATGCCGGCTATTTTGGAGCCTCAGTAAATAAAAACACTATTGGTAATAACACACTTATTGATGCTCCTGCATATAATGCTGGTCTTGAAAAGGGAGATGTGATTACAAAGGTAAATGGTATAGAAATGACTGATGAAAATCATTTTTCAGATTTTATAAAAACCAAAAAACAAGGAGAGCTATTAACAATTACTTATCTCCGTATCGGTAATGAAAAAGAAGTAAAACTAGCACTTTCTAAAGATCCAAAATACACCATTTCGATTGATACTGAAGCTGACAAAAAAGCTATTCTAAATCGTAATAATTGGTTGAATCAATAACTATTCTGGTGGGGAATGCAATGCTACTCTATTTCCTTCAGAATCATGAAATAAACCCATAAAACCAATTTCATCACTAATCTT
>CAYTRI010000001.1:0-2953 GCA_964440105.1 uncultured Flavobacteriaceae bacterium | reverse complement strand
TATTTCCTTCAGAATCATGAAATAAACCCATAAAACCAATTTCATCACTAATCTTGGTTTTAGGCTTTAGAATTCGTCCTCCAGCAGCTTCAATCCGTTCCAATTCATTCTGTACATCATCACAAGAGAAATATATTAATATTCCTTTTTTGTAATCGGGTATATACCATTCTGGCTTTAAAATAAGAGAACCAGCTGCTCCAGGTTTACCATCTACCGATGGCAACCACCCCATAGTGGTCTCGCCAAATTGGTGAACCGTTATTTTTATTTTAAATACAGATTCATAAAATTCTTTAGCCCTGTCCATATCTGTAACAGGAATTTCTACCCACCCTACTAAATTTTGTTCCATAAATTTCTATGCTTCCATTAAAGTTTTAAAACTAGCTAAGCCTTCCTCAAAATCTTTACCTACTGTTTTATCCATGCTAAAGAAAAGCATAAAAATGCTAAATGGAAATTTATTATTTCCAGAAAAACCCCAAGTAACTTTTGTGTTGTTTGTTCCCTCATCAGCAACATTAAAATAACAATCTGCCTCCGACTTCCAAGGTTTAAAAAAACGGAGCTTCCCCTCTACCCTTTCATCTTGTACTATTTTGGTGATTTCTTGCTCTCCTTCGCCCACATCTTTATTACCTACCCATGCACTTTTAGCACCAACTTCTCCATCAGTTCCTGTAAATTCTTTTTTCATATTAGGGTCTTTCTTAGACCAAGGCGACCACTCATCTTGTTTTTTAAGTGAGCGTAAGGCTGTAAAAACTTCTTTCTTGGGTTTGCAAACGGTAATAGACCTAGAAACGTCATAAGACTTTGGAGCGAGTATGCCTAAAATAAGAATTAGCACTATTATCCCTCCAAGAATGTATAATAATGTCATCATCTTGTTTAATTTATTGGTTTCTTAAATGTACAAAAAGTTGATTTACTGCAAGTAACGACCGATAATCCCTTCTATATCTTTAATAGATTTTTTTGTCCAATCAAGTCTTTTTTCTAAAATCTCGTCATCAGATAGCTGCCATGGTAATTTAGACTTTCGTAATTCATTACATAATTTTTGAAGTAGAATTGCAGCAGAAACAGAGATGTTTAAACTCTCAGAAAAACCTACCATTGGTATTTTAAGAAATCCGTCCGCTTTTTCCAAAACTTCTTCACTTAGACCCTCTTTTTCAGTTCCAAAAAACAAAGCTGTTTTACAATCAACTTTAAAATCGGATACATAGTTTGAATCATTATGAGGCGTTGTTGCTATAATTTGATAATTCTGTTCCCTAAGTTGCTCTATACAGCTATTAGTAGTTTGATAACGATTAACATCTACCCATTGTTCAGCTCCCATAGCAATATTCTTATCTAACCGTTTACCAAAACGGTCTTCAACTACGTGAACGTTTTGTACTCCAAACGCATCACAACTACGTATAACAGCGCTTGTATTGTGTAATTGATATACATCTTCAATGGCAACAGTAAGAAATCTGGTGCGTTTGGAAAGTATCTCTACAAAACGCTGCTTGCGCTGTTCAGAAATAAACCCTTCCAAATAGGCCAACAAATCATAATCAAATTGCATAAGGCAAGATAATAAAATCTGAAAATGTTAATTTTGGAATTATGGGAAAGCAAAAAATTGTGGTGCTAACTGGCGCGGGAATGAGCGCTGAAAGTGGCCTAAAAACGTTTCGCGACGCAGATGGTTTGTGGGAAGGGCATGATGTTATGGAAGTTGCTTCTCCACAAGGTTTCGCTAAAAATCCTGAATTAGTTTTTGAGTTTTACAATCAGCGTAGAAAACAATTATTGCAGGTTAAACCTAATACAGGACACAAAGCCCTAGTTGAACTTGAAACTAATTTTGATGTTACAATTATCACCCAAAACGTGGATAATTTACATGAGCAAGCTGGGAGCAAAAACGTTCTTCATTTACACGGAGAGCTTTTAAAAGTGAGAAGTGTTCGTAATGAAAATGAAATCTACGACTGGAAAAAAGATCTAAATCTTGGCGACTTAGATGAAAATGGAGACCAATTAAGACCACATATTGTCTGGTTTGGTGAGATGGTACCCATGTTAGAGCATGCAATTGAAATAACACAGCAAGCAGATATTTTACTCATAATTGGCACATCCATGCAAGTATACCCAGCTGCGAGTTTAGTTAATTATGTAAACCTAGGAATACCAATCTACTTTGTAGACCCTAATCCTAGCGTAAACGTCTCAGATTTTAATAATTTAACTATTATTCCTGAAAACGCTTCGACCGGTGTATCAACATTAGTTTCTAAACTTAATAAAAACTCATAATTATTCTAATGACTTCTAGTGAACTAAATAGGAGATTAACTACAGGTCGTTTATCAAAACAAAAGATAATGCTGCTGGTAGATGACCTATTACAAGCCCCAGAATTAGTTGGCACGCTGCTCAAAGCTATTTGGGTAGAAGACAAAAACAACACCTTTAATGCTAGTTGGGTTTTTGACCATTTAATGCGCAAAAAACTAGACTACCTCCTTCCCTATATAGATGATTTTACAAATGGTTTGGAAAATTTGGATTCAGAATCCTGCATTCGTCCAATGGCACATGTATGTGAATTAATAGTTTTAAAAAGATATAAAACTAAAGACAAGGCTTATGCAGAAGGAATAAGGGCCCAAACGATGGAAAAAATAGTAAGTGCATGCTTCGATTGGCTCATAGGCTCTAGAAAAGTAGCAGCTAAAGTATTTGCAATGACAAGCCTGCTCCATTTAGGTACAGAATTTAAGTGGATACATCCAGAGCTTAAACCTATACTTGAAAATTCTATGAATTCTGGAACCGTGGGATACAAGAATAGAGCACAAAAAACATTAAAGGCACTTGAAACACTAAGCGGTAGACAGTAGACAGTAGACAGTAGACAGTAGACAGTAGACAGTAGACAGTAGAC